>NZ_JAKTNS010000003.1:0-121022 GCF_022760915.1 Thermus thalpophilus
GAGCACGACCTTGCCAAGGTCGGGGTCGCGGGTTCAAGTCCCGTCTCCCGCTCCAAACGCCCCGGGCCATGGTCCCGGGGTTTTTTATTGCACGCTCTCGTCGGAGAGCCAGTCGGCCCAGGTTTCCAGGTGGGCCACGTCGGAGACGCTGAGCACCTCCCGGTTGGGTAGCTGGATGCGGGTGATGGAGGTGTTGGGGATGTGTACCCGGCGCCAGGCGTGGCCTTCCAGGTCCAAGGTCAGCTTGAGCGCCGCCCGGATCACGCCCCCGTGGGTCACCAGGAGGTGGCGGCCGGGGGGGAGGGTTTCCAAAAAGACCAAGAGGCGCTGGGCGAGGTCCGCCATGCTTTCCCCCCCGGGGCGGGGGGTGTGCCAGGGGTCCTCCTGGGCCCTTTGCATGAAATCGGGGAAGCGGGCCTCCGCCTCGTCCCGAGCCAGGCCCGCCAGCTCGCCCACGTCAATCTCCCGCAGGAGGGGGGTGGTTTGGAGGGGAAGACCCAGGACCGCGGCCAAGGGCTCGGCGGTTTCCCTGGCCCGGCGCAGATCGGAGGAGAAGAGGCCGTCAAAGGGAAGGCGGCTTCGGGCCAGGCGCTGGGCTAGGCGGAAGGCCTGGCCGATCCCCACGGGGGAGAGGGGGACGTCCAGGTGGCCTTGGAACCGCTTCTTGACGTTCCACTCCGTTTCGCCGTGGCGGATGAGCCAAAGTTCCTTCATAAGAGGTGCACTCCGCTCCCAGGAACCACCCGGCCCACACGGTAGCCCTCCACCAAGGCCAAGGCTTTTTCCGCCTCGGCCTCGGGAAGAATGAGGATAAGCCCGAGGCCCATGTTGAAGACCCGGTACATCTCCTCCTCGGGGATATTCCCTAAACGTTGCAGGTAGGGGAAGATGGGGGGGATGGGCCAACTGCCCTTGTGGATTTCCGCGCCCAGGCCTTCGGGGAGGGCGCGGGGGAGGTTTTCCGCAAGCCCACCGCCCGTGATGTGGGCGATGGCGTGGACTTTGACCCCCGCTTCCTTCAGGCACAAGAACTCCTTCAGGTAGGCCCGGTGGGGACGGAGTAGGGCCTCTTTGAGGCTTTCCCCCAGTTCCGGCACCGGGGCGAAGAGGTCCTGTCCGGCCACCGCTTTGCGGATGAGGGAGTAGCCGTTGGTGTGGGGGCCGGAGGAGGGGAGGGCGAGGAGGACGTTCCCTTCCCGCACTCGCTCCGGGCCTAGGATCTCCGAGCGTTCCACCACCCCCACCAAGGTGCCGGCCACGTCCCAGGCCCCTTCCCGGTAGACCCCGGGCATCTCCGCCGTTTCCCCGCCAAGAAGGGGGATGGAAAGGGCGCGGCAGGCCTCGGCCAAGGAGGTGAGGAGGGGAACGAGGACGGACTCGTCCAGGCGGCTTGCCGCCAGGTAGTCCAGGAAGAAGAGGGGCGTGGCCCCTTGGCAGAGGAGATCGTTCACCGAGTGGTTCACCAGGTCAAAGCCGAGGCCGGAAACGTCGCCGGCCTCGAGGGCAAGCAGGGTTTTGGTCCCGACCCCGTCCGTGGTGGCAACTAGAACCGGGTGCTCCATCCCCTTCAGGGCCCGGGCGTCAAAGAGCCCCCCAAAGGCCCCAAGCCCTCTGAGGACCGCTTCCGTGTAGGTGGCGGCGATGGCGGCTTTGGCCCTTTTGAGGGCCTCGGCCTTGGCCTCTATGTGGACCCCGGCCTCCTCGTAGCGCATCGGCCCTATCCTACCCCAAGGGCCTCCTGGAGGAGGCGGCGCACCAGGTCGGGCCGGGCCTGGCCTTTGGTCCTTTTCATCACCTGGCCCACCAGGGCGTCCAGGGCCTTGAGCTTACCCTGGCGGACGCTTTCCACCGCCTCGGGCATGGCGGCGATCACCTCCGCCACTACCCCCTTTAGGGCGCCCTCGTCCGCCACCACCCCTAGCCCCCGCTCCCGCACCAAGGCCTCGGGGTCTTGGCCCTCCAGGACCTCGGGGAGGAGGGCCTTGGCCACCCGGCTCGTCACCTCTCCCCGTTCAAAGAGGGCCACCAGGCGGGAAAGGGCCTCGGGGGTGAGGCGGGTTTCCTCCAAGGAAAGGCCCCGCTCGTTTAAAAGCCCCGCCACGTCGGCCAAAAGCCAGTTGGCCAGGGCCTGGGGGGAGGCTTCCCCAAGCGCCAGGGCCCGGTCCAGGAAGCGGGCTAGGGCGGGGCTATAGGCCAGGACCTCCGCGTCCTTCTCCTTGATGCCCAGGGCGCGGTAGCGGCCCTCCTTTTGCCAGGGGAGCTCGGGCATGTTGGCTTGGACTTCCTCCAGCCAGGAGCGGGGGAGGGGGATGGGGGGGATATCGGGCTCGGGGAAGTAGCGGTAGTCCGCCTCCTCCTCCTTGGTGCGCATGGGGTAAGTTTTGCCGCTTCCCTCCTCAAAGCCCATGGTGGCCTGCTTCACCCGCTCCCCCCGCCTGAGGATCTCGGTTTGGCGGCGGATTTCGTATTCCAGGGCCCGCTGCACGCTTTTGAAGGAGTTGAGGTTTTTGATCTCCACCTTGGTGCCCAAGGGTTCCCCCGCCCGGCGCACGGAAACGTTCACGTCGGCCCGGAGCTTGCCCTCCTCGGGGCTCGCCTCGGAGATGCCCAGGGTCTGCACCAGGGCCTGGATGCGTTGCAGGAAGAGCCGGGCCTCCTCGGGGGAGTGGAGGTCGGGCTCGGTCACGAGTTCAATGAGGGGGCTTCCCGCCCGGTTCAGGTCCAAAAGGGTGCGGCCTTCCAGGTGGAGGCTTTTCCCGGCGTCCTCCTCCAGGTGGAGGCGCTTGATGCGCACCTTTTTATCCCCCAAGGGCAGGAAGCCCCCTTGGCCCAGGGGGAGGTCGTACTGGCTGATCTGGTAGTTCTTGGGCAGGTCGGGGTAGAAGTAGTTCTTGCGGTGGAAGACCAGTTTCTCCGGTACCCGGCTTCCCAGGGCCAGGGCCAGGCGCAGGCCGAACTCCACCGCCTTCCGGTTGGGCACGGGTAGGGTGCCGGGCAGGCCCAGGCAGATGGGGCAGACGTGGGTGTTGGGCTCGGCCCCGAAGTAGTCGGCTTGGCAGCCGCAAAAGGCCTTGGTCCTGGTTTTCAGGTGAAGGTGGACCTCGAGGCCGATGACGGCTTCGTACATGCCCTAAAGTTTACCCGTTAGCGCTTGGCCCCTTCCTGCACTCCAGCGAGGCGCATGAACTCCTTGGGGTCCACAGCCCTGGCGAGGCCCATCTCGTAGGTGATGAGCTTGCGCTTGTAGAGGTCGGCCAGGCAGGCGTCCATGGTGATCATGCCGTACTGGCCCCCGGTTTGGATCACGCTCCGAAGTTGGTGGCTCTTGCCCTCGCGGATGAGGGCCCGCACCGCCGGGGTGGCGATCATGAGCTCGTAGGCCAGGACCCGCCCCCCGCCGAAGGCCTTGGGGAGGAGTTGCTGGGTTAAAACGGCCACCAGGTTGTTGGAAAGCTGCACCCGCACCTGTTCCTGCTGGTTCTCGGGGAAGACGTCAATGATGCGGTCAATGGTTTCCGGGGCGGAGTTGGTGTGCAGGGTGCCCATGACCAGGTGGCCGGTTTCGGCGGCGGTGATGGCGGCGGCGATGGTTTCGTAGTCCCGCATCTCCCCCACCAGGATCACGTCCGGGGCCTGGCGAAGAACGCTTCTCAGGGCCTTGTGGAACCCGTGGGTATCGGAGCCGATCTCCCGCTGGTTGACGATGGCCTTCTTGTGCTTGTGGAAAAACTCAATGGGGTCCTCGATGGTCACGATGTGCACGGGCTTGCGTTCGTTGATGTAGTCAATCATGGAGGCCAAGGTGGTGCTCTTGCCGCTTCCCGTGGGCCCCGTGACCAGGACCAGGCCCCTTGGGCTCAAGGCGATCTCGGCGATGTTTTTGGGCAGGCCCAGCTCCTCAAAGCTCTTGATGACGGCGGGCACCACCCGGAGGACCCCGCCCACGCTTCCCCGCTGCAGGAAGACGTTTACCCGGTAGCGCCCCTTGCCCGGGAGGCTGAAGGAGAAGTCCAGCTCCTTTTCCTCCTCAAAGACGCGCTGTTGCTTCTCGTCCATGAGGGCGTACATGAGGCGCCGGGTGTCCTGGGGGGTGAGGGGCTCGTACTCCGTGGGGTGGAACTCCCCGTCCACCTTGATCATGGGCGGGAGGCCCACGGTGATCACCAAATCGCTCGCCCCCCGTTCCACGGCCAGGGTCAGCAGGTCCACGATGTCTGGGATCTTGGGCATGACTGCCTCCTTCACTCAATGGTACGCGCCAGGACCTCCTCGAGGGTGGTAATCCCTTGGAGGGCCTTGTAGACGCCGTCTTCCCGCAAGGTCTTCATGCCCTTTTTGCGGGCGATCTCCTTGATCTCCGTGGCCGACTTGCCCGCCACGATGGCGTGGCGGATTTCGTCGTCCACCACCAAAAGCTCGTGGATGGCGTGGCGGCCCTTGTACCCCGTGCCCCCGCACCGCTCGCACCCGGTGCCCTTGTAGAGCTTTACCCCTTGCATCTCCTCCTCCGGGATGCCCAGCCGGCGGAGCACCTCGGGGTCGGGCTTCACCTCCACCTTGCAGTGGTCGCAGATCCGGCGCACCAAGCGCTGGGAAAGGACGCCGATCAAGGCGGCGGAGATGTTGAAGAGCTCCACCCCCATCTCGTCCAGCCGGGTGATGGCCTGGGCGGCGTCGTTGGTGTGGAGGGTGGCGATGACCAGGTGGCCGGTGAGGGCCGCCTCCGTGGCGATCTTGGCGGTTTCCGAGTCGCGGATCTCCCCCACCATGATGATGTCCGGGTCCTGGCGCAGGAAGGCGCGCAGGGCCCGGGCGAAGGTGAGCCCGGCCTGGGGGTTCACCTGGGTCTGGTTGATGCCCGGGATCTCGTACTCCACGGGGTCTTCAATGGTCTGGGTGTTCTTGTCGGGGGTGGCGATGCGCTTCAGGATGGAAAAGGTGGTGAAGCTCTTGCCGCTTCCCGTGGGGCCGGTGATGAGGAAAATGCCGTAGGGCTTGGAGATCACCTCCTGGAAGCGCTCAAAAACCCCGGGGGCGAAGCCCAGACCCTCAATCTCCGGGATGTCCGCCGCCTTTTTCAAAAGGCGCATCACCGCCTTTTCCCCGTAAACCGTGGGCAGGGTGGAAAGCCGTAGGTCCACGTCAATGGCCCCTTCCCGGTAGCGCACCCGGCCGTCTTGGGGGAGGCGCTTTTCCGCGATGTTGAGCCCGCCCATGATCTTGATGACGCTGATCACCGGGCCCAAAGCCCCCTTGGGCAAGGTGGTGTACTGGCGCAGGGTGCCGTCAATCCTAAGGCGCACCAGCACGTCGGACTGGCGGGGCTCCACGTGGATGTCGGAGGCGTCTTGGAGGTAGGCTTCCCGGATCACCTGCTTGACGAAGCGCTGGGCGGCGCTTTCGTCCAGCTCGGTGGTGAGAGCTTCCTCTTCCGCCTGGTACCCCTTGGAAAGCTCCTTGGCCAGCTCCCCCAGCTCTTCCTTGCCGTAAAAGCGCTCAATGAGCTTGACGATGGCCGCCTCGGTGGCCACCGCCGGGACCACCTCGTAGCCCAGGCCCTTGCGCTTTAGGGCCAGGCGCACGTCGTCCAGGGCCAGGATGTTGCGGGGGTCTTTCATGAGGAGGACCAGGGTCTTGCCCTCCAGGTGGTGGGGGAAGACGCCGTAGCGCCGGGCCAGGTCTTCGGGGATGAGGAGGGCGGCCCCGGGGTCGGGGGGGTTTTCCTGGGGGTCAATGTAGGCGTAACCCAGCTGGGTGGCCACCGCCTGGGCCAAGGCCTCGGGCTTGAGCTTGCCCGACTGGACCAGGGTGTCCTCGAGGCGGCCTCCCCCTTGGCGTTGCTTCTTCAGGGCCTCCTCCACGTCCTCGGGGCGGACGAGGCCCAGCTCCACCAGGATCTCCCCTAAAGGCTTGGCCTTGGGGAGGCGCTTTTGCACCTCCAGGGCCTCCCGCAGGTGCTCCCGGCTCAGGCGGCCTTCCTGCACCAAGACCTCTCCCAGGCGCCCCTTTTCCGGGTAGGCCCGGTGGAAAAGGGCCTCCCAGGCCCTGGGCAGGGTGAGGTAAAAGCGGGCGGGGCGGCCCAAAAGCTCCTCCACCGCTTCCTTGTGCCGGGGGTCGGCCAGGACCACCTCCACCTTGCCCTCACGGATGCTCACGGGGACGGCGCTAAAGCGCAGGGCGTCGGAGCGAAGGAGAAGGGCGGTGGCGGCGGGGTCGGGGATTAGCTCCTCGGTGGAGGGTAAGAACTCCAGACCCTTTTGCTCGGCGAGCGCCCGGTAGAGGTCTTCCTCGGGCAGGCCCTTTTGCACCAGGATCCGGCCCAGGAGGTCCCCGGTCCTTTCCTGCTCCACCAGGGCCTCCTCCAGGGTTTCCCGGTCAATAAGGCCCTTCCCTAGCAGAAGTTCGCCCAGGCGCAGCTCCCCTTGGCTTGGGCCTGCGGGTGGGGGCGGGAGGGGCAGGCCCAGTTCGGGATAGTTCTTGGCTAGGGCGTACTGGAAGGCGCTCTTGGTGGTTTGATAAGGCTCCACCACCAGGCCGGTGAGGTCTTCCACCTCCTCGAGGGCCAAGGTGTCCAAGGGGTTCACGAAGGCCACCCGCACCACCCCCGCCTCCTCGTCCAGGGCGAAGGGGATGGCCCCGAGCTCCTTGGCCTTTTCCGCCGGCAGGAGGGCCTTCACCTTGGGGGGGATTTCCAGCTCGTGGAGCTCCACCAAGGGGATGCCGAAGTGGTCCTCAATGGCCTGGGCGATGCGCCTTTCCGAGAGGAGGCCCGATTCCACGATGACCTCCGCCAGGCTTCCCCCCACCTCCCGGTGCTTCTCCAGGGCCAGCTGGAGTTCCTCGTCCGTGAGGAGCCCGGCGTCCAAAAGGATGGCCCCAAGCCGCTTGTCGCCAATGGTCAGCACGCTCATGGACTCCCTCCCCAAGGTTTCCTAAATGGAGTCTCCAGCATCCGTATGAAACGCGTGTAAAAGAATTCCTTTTCCCGCAAGGGGGGCACCAGGACGGTGTAGGCCCCCACCAGGTTCCCCCCCAGGATGTCGGTGAAGACCTGGTCCCCCACCACCGCCACCTCCCGGGCGGGAAGGCCTAGGGCCCTAAGGGCCTTGTGAAAGCCCAGCCAGGGTTTCAGGGCGGGGGCGTGGCCGGGAAGGCCAAGCCGCCTTTGCACCCGGGCGAAGCGCTCGGGCAGGGCGTTGGAGAGGAGGTAGATGGGCACCGCTTCCTTCAGAGCGGAAAGCCAAGCGGCGTACTCGCTGGGGAGCACCTCTTCCCCGTAGGGCAAGAGGGTGTTGTCCAGGTCTAGGATAACCCCCTTAAGCCCCCGTGCCTCAAGCCAAGCGGGGGTGAGGTGGAGGAGGGAAGGGAGGACCTCCCGGGGGAAAAGCATGGCCTTATTGTGCCACGCCCTAAGTGAACATCGCCTTAATGGGGAAGCATCACAAGCCCCCACATCCTTCCCGTCCTCCCCCGGTCGCGGCGGTGGGAGAAGAGGGCCTGTGAACAGGCGGTGCAAAGCCCCACCCGGTAGGTGCGTTTTGGGGAAATCCCCGCCCTTTCCGCCTGGAGGAGGATGGCCCTTTCCAGGTCCAAAAGGTACTTGCCGGGGGCGCTTTCGTCCTTGCGGAAGGTGGGAAGGCCGGCCCCTTGGAAGGCCTCCGCCACCTCCTCCCCCACCTGGTAGCAGCACCCCCCGATGCCGGGGCCTATGGCCAGGTGGGCCTCCTTGGGGTCCAGCCCCAGGGCTTCCAGGAGGGCGAGGGCCTTGGGCAAAATCCCCCCCACCACGCCCCGCCAGCCGGCGTGCAGGGCGGCCACCGCCCCTTGGGGGTGGTAGAGGAGGAGGGGGTAGCAGTCCGCCACCCCTACCCGGAGGAGGAGGCCCGGGGCGGTGGTGAGGAGGCCATCCCCTTCCCAAACCCCAGGGCCCTCCACGAGGTGGAGGGCGGTGCCGTGCACCTGCTTAAGCGCCGCCACCGGGGGGTGGCCGAAGGCGCTGAGGACCCGGCGCTGGTTCTCCGCCACCTTCTCCGGGTCGTCCCCGGTGGCGGGGGAGAGGTTGAGGCTATGGAAGGGGCCTTCCGAAACCCCGCCGAGCCGGGTGGTGAAGCCGTGGGGTGTGGGCAAGGGGGTGGTGAGGAGGGGAACCACGGGACCATTCTGCCATGGGGAATGTGCCCTTTACCCCTAAGCTTCACGGGCTAAGGTGTATAGTAGCCCCTATGAAGACGGACCAGAACCAGCTCCGTTTCAACCAGGCCCTCTTGGTCCTCCTTCTGCCCCTGGCGGCCCTGATGGACCTCCCCTGGCTCGTGTACGCTCTTTTCCTCCTCATGGCGAGCCAGCACACCCCCTACGACCTGATGGTGGCCCTAAAGCGCCTCCTGCGGGTGCCCCCAAGGCTGGCGGAGGAGGACCCCAGGCCCCACCGGTTCGCCCGCACCCTGGGGGCGGTCTTCCTGGGCTTGGCCTCCCTTTTTCTCCTCTTGGGGCTAGAGGGGGTGGGCTACGCCTTGGCCCTTTTGGTGGCCCTCTTGGCCTTCATCAACCTGGCCTTTGGCTTTTGCCTGGGCTGCTTCCTTTACCTTCACCTCCGCTACGCCCGGGCCCTTTTCACCGGGAAATAACCTCTAGGAGGCGCACCATTTCAATGGCGGTGAAGACCGCCTCGGCGCCCTTGTTCCCGGCCTTACCCCCGGCGCGCTCTTGGGCCTCCTCGGGGGTGTTGGTGGTGAGGACGCCGAAAACGATGGGCTTTTCCGTCTGGAGCATGGCCTGCATGAGGCCGCTTGCCGCCTGGGCCGCCACGTACTCAAAGTGGGGGGTCTCCCCCCGCACCACGGCCCCTAAGGCCACCACGGCGTCCACATCGGGGCGCTGGGCCAGGCGCTTAGCCACCAGGGGAAGCTCAAAGGAGCCGGGCACCCAGGCCACCAGGACCTCGGCCGGATCGCCCCCGAGCCGGGCGTAGGCCTCGAGGGCCCCCTCCAAGAGGAGCTTGGTCACCCGCTCGTTGAAGCGGCCCACGGCGACGGCGAGCCGCACCCCCTTGGCGGTGAGGATGGGGGAGAAGGTCTTGGGCCTCATGGCCCCAATATACTTTTTGCGTGGAGCGCTACCTCCTGGTGGCCTTGGGCGGGGCCTTGGGCTCGGCCTTGCGCTACGGGCTTGGGGCCTACGTCCAAGGGCTCTTGGGCCCGAGTTTTCCCTACGGCACCCTTTTCGTGAACGCCCTGGGGAGCTTCCTCATCGGGGCGGTGCTTCGGCTTTCCCTAGAGGGGGCCCTTTCCCCTGAGGCGCGGCTTTTCCTGGCGGTGGGGGTCCTCGGGGGGTTCACCACCTTCTCCACCTTCAGCTACGAGACCTTAACCCTCCTGCAGGACGGGGAGGTGGCCCGGGCCTTGGCCTACGTGGGCCTAAGCCTTTTCCTAGGGCTTTTGCTGGTGTACTTGGGCTACCGCCTAGCGGGGCTTCGCTAGCCCACCTCCAGAACCTCCGCCAGGTAGGTGAGGGCGAGCTTGTAGGAGAGGGGGCCAAAGCCGGAGATGATCCCCCGGCAGGCCCCGGCGGTCACGGAGTGCTGGCGAAAAGCCTCCCGGGCGTGGAGGTTCGTCAGGTGGACCTCCACCACGGGGAGGGGCTGGGCCCGGATGGCGTCCAGGAGGGCGTAGGAGTAGTGGGTGAGGGCCCCGGGGTTGAGGACGATGGCCAAAAACCCTTCCCGGTGGGCTTGCTGTACCCACTCAATGAGCTGCCCCTCGTAGTTGCTCTGGCGGAAGGCCACCCCGAGGCCAAGCTCCGCGCCCCAGGCCTCACAAAGGGCCTCCAGCTCCTCCAGGGTGGTGCGGCCGTAGACCTCAGGCTCCCGCATTCCCAATAGGTTCAGGTTGGGGCCGTTTAGGATCAGCACCATAGGGGCTCCTTTCCCCCTAGCATAAGGCCATGCCCCGCCTTTTTTCCCTCGCCTTCCTCCTTCTCGCCGCCTGGGCCAAGACCCACACCGTGGCCCCGGGGGAGACGCTCTATGGCATCGCCAAGCGCTACGGCACCACGGTGGAAGCCCTGGCCCGCCTCAATGGCCTCGCCGACCCCAACCGCCTCCGGGTGGGGCAGGTCCTGTGGGTGGGGCCGGAGGAAAGGGCCCTTCCCCGGGGCAAGGTCCTTTTCTGGCCCCCGGTGCAGGGGCGGGCCTTTGGCCTTCGGGTGGAGGGCTACGCCGGGGGCGAGGCGGAATGGTTGGGGGTCCGCTACCCCTTAGCCCTGGGAAGGGGAGGGCTTTGGGGCCTCTTGGCGGTGGGGGCCTTGGCGGCCCCAGGGGAGTACCCGTTGCGCTTCTTCCTGGAAGGGGAAGGGGTTTCCCTCACCCTCCGGGTTGCCCCAGGGGCGTACCATCGGGAAACCCTGGCCCTAAGCCCATCCCTTAAGGCCCTCCTGCAGGACCCGGAAGGGAAGGCGGAACGGGAGCGTGTCCTGGCCGCCTGCCCCAAGGGGGGACCCCTCCTTGTTTCGGGCTCCTTTCTCCCCCCGGTGGAAGGGGCCAGGGCCACGAGCGGCTTCGGCACCCGGCGGCGCTACGGGGACCTCTTCACCGCTTACCACGAGGGCTTGGACCTGGCCGCCCCTCCCGGCACTCCGGTGAAGGCGGTGGCGGAGGGGTTGGTGGTCCTCTCGGCGAGGCTTCGCCTGCGAGGGGAAGCGGTGGTTCTGGCCCACGGGATGGGGCTTTGCACCGGGTACTGGCACCTTAAGGAAAGGCGGGTGCGGGAAGGGGCAAGGGTGCGGGCGGGGGAGGTTTTGGGGCTCCTCGGGAGCACGGGGCTTTCCACGGGGCCTCACCTGCACCTGGAGGTGCGCCTCCAAGGGGTGCCCGTGGACCCGGCCCCCTTTTTCCGGGGGCTTCCCCTACCCTAGCCGGAGGAGGGAGAGGACCTCCACGTGGTGGGTGAAGGGGAAGAAATCGTAGGGCCGCACGAAGGCCAGGCGGTATCCCCCCCGCACCAACTCCCCCACGTCCCGGGCCCAGGTGGCGGGGTCGCAGGCGATGTAGAGGATCTCTTGGGGCCGGCTTTCCAGGAGGTAGGCCCGCACCTCCGGGGCGAGCCCGGCCCGGGGTGGGTCCACCGCCACCAGGTCAAACCGCCCAAACCGAAGGGCTTCCCGGACATCCCCCCGGTGGAAGCGGAGGTTTTCCACCCCAAGCCGCCTCCGGTCCGCCTCGCCCCGGCGCACCGCTTCTTTGCTCACCTCCACCGCCACCACCTCCCGGTAGCGGGGGGCGAGGAGGAGGGAGAGGAGGCCGCTTCCGGCGTAGAGCTCCAAGGCCCTTTCCCCCCCTGAGGCGAGCCCGGCGGCTTCGGCGAAGAGTTCCCCGGCCGCCAAGGGGTTCACCTGGCTGAAGCTTTCCACGCTCACCGTGGCGGTGAGGGGGCCAAAGCGCTCTAGAAGGGTTCTCTCCCCGTGGAGGGGCGTGACCCGGCCGCGAAAGCGCCCCTTGGCGGAAGGTTCTGCCCAGACCACCCCGGCGAAGCCCTCCTTCACCAGGGCCTTGGCGGGGCGCTTTAGGGCCTCGAGGCTCCCCCCGATGAGGCCTAGGAGCACCCTCCCCTCCAAGAGGCTACCCCTAAGGGCCACCTCCTCCACGGGAAGGGGCCAGGTCTTTAAGAGGGCGAAGGCGGAGGCCAAGGGCTCGGCCAGGAGGGGGTCCTCCTCCAAGGGGTAGAGGGCGTGGCTTTCGGGAAGGCGGTAGGCGAGGCCCCCCAAGGGGTAGCGGGCGTACTGGGCGGCGGTGCGGTAGCCCAAGGGCCTGGGCGAAGGGCGGATGGGCAGGAGGGAGGCTTCCAGCTTGGCGATGCGCGCCAAGGCGTCCCCTACCAGGGCCTCCTTGAGGGGGAGCTGGGCCTCGTAGGCCAGGGGGAGGTCGGCGGAGGGGGGAAGGGGATGGGGGTAACGCTGGGGGTGGGGCTCTAGGATTTCCACCTCTTCCAGAAAGAGGGTTCCCTTTCGCCGCACGGGTACCCCCCGCACCACCTCCCCCGGCAGGGCCCCCTTGACCAGGATGGCCCCTTCCTCCGTGCGGGCGAGGCCGTACCCTCCCGGGACGAGCTTTTCTATCCGTGCCTGCATCCCCTTACCCTAGCAGAAGGCCCGGGATAAGATGAAGGGGTGATCCGGGTACTGCTAGCGGACGACCACGCCCTCTTCCGCCAAGGGCTCAAGAGCCTCTTGGAGGCGGAAGGGGATTTCCGGGTGGTGGGGGAGGCCAAGGATGGCTGGGAGGCCATGCGGCATGCCCTCGAGGCCAAGCCGGACGTGATCCTCATGGACATCCAGATGCCGGGCCTGGATGGGGTCCAGGCCACCCAGGCCATCCTCAAGGAGTGGCCCGAGGCCAAGGTCATCATCCTCACCATGTACCGCCAGGACGCCTACGTGTTTGAGGCGGTGAAGGCGGGGGCCCGGGGCTACCTGCTAAAGGACACGGACGCGCAGGAGCTCATTGAGGCCATCCGCCGGGTGCACGCCGGCGAGGTGCTTTTGGATGCGGAGCTTGCCGGGCGTATCATCCAGGACTTCCGGGCCAAAAAGGAGGCCCAGGCCCCCTTGCACGCCGAGCTTTCCGAGCGGGAGGTGCAGATCCTCAAGCTGGTGGCCCAGGGCTACACCAACCTGGAGATCGCCGCCGAGCTCGGCCTTTCCGAGAAAACGGTGCGCAACCGCCTTTCCGAGATCTTCCAGAAGCTCCACCTGAACAACCGCACCCAGGCGGCCCTTTACGCCATCCGCGAGGGGCTCGCCCAGCCCGAGCCCGAAGAGTAGTGGACCCGGTGCGCCACCTCTTGGAGCTTGCCCCCTTGGTGGGGGAGGAGGCGCGGGGGGCCTATGTGGCCCGCCACCTCCCCGGGGCGCAGCGGGACGGGGTGGGGAACGTGTGGGCGGGGGAGGGGAGGGTCCTCCTTCTCGCCCACCTGGACACCGTTTTGACCCCGGTTTCCCCCAAACGGGTGGGGGAGCGGCTTTATGGCCCTGGGGTGGGGGACAACTCGGCGGGTGTGGCGGTCCTCCTTTCCCTTCCCTCCCTCCCCGGGGTGGTGCGGGGCTTCACCGTGGGGGAGGAGGGCCTGGGGAACCTCAAGGGGGCCCGGGCCCTGGTGGCGGCCTTGCGGCCCGAGGTGGTGGTGGCGGTGGACGGCTACCTGCCCGGGGTGGTGGACCGGGCCTTGGGCTCGGTGCGCCTTAGGGTCCGGTTCTTTGGCCCCGGGGGGCACGCCTGGGGGGACCGGGGGAGCCCAACCCCGGTCTTCGCCCTGGCGGAGGCCTTGGCGGGGCTTCCCCCTTTGGTGGCGGGCCTCGAGGCCAGCCTGAACGCCAGCGGCCTCAAGGGGGGCGAGGCGGTGAACGCCATCCCCGAGGAGGCGGAGGCCCTTTTAGAGGTGCGCTCCCCCGATCCTTTTCTGTTGCGAAGCGTGGCGCAGAAGGTGCAGGCCCTGGTGGTGGAGGCAGCCCAACGCCACCGGGTGGAGCTTTCCTGGGAGGAGCTCGGCCAAAGGCCCGCGGGTGCCACCGCCACCTCGGGGCTGTTGCGGGCGGCGGAGGAGGCCTTGGCCGCCATCGGGGAAAGGCCCCTTTTCCAGCCCGGCTCCACCGACGCCAGCGCCGCCATCGAACAGGGCATCCCCGCCTTGGCCCTTGGCGTGTACCGGGGGGGCGGGGCCCACACCCGGGAGGAGTGGGTCCTGCCCCAAAGCCTTTGGGAGGGGCGCACCGCTCTCCTCGCCTTTCTCAAGGCCCTTGGCGTAGGATAGGGCGTATGCGCGTGGGCGTCCTGTTAGGCTTCCTCTCCCGGCGGTACCTGGGGTTCTGGGAGGCGTACTTGGAGGCGCTGGGGGTGGAGGTGGTGCGGGCCGAGGTGGCCCCCGACCTGCGCCAGCCCTACTGCCTTCCCGTCCAGGGGCTTCTGGCCCAGGTGGAGGCCCTGAAGGCCCAGGGCGTGGACTACCTCCTCCTCCCCGACCTCCAGGGCGGGGTGGAGTCGGAAAAGGGCGGGGGGCAGTGCCCGTGGCTTTTGGACCTGGAGGCTACCCTCCTCCGCTACTTCCCCGGGCTTCCCCCCGTGCTCAAGGTGCCGGCGGAGCTTTCGCCCAAGGTCTTGGGCCGCGCCGGGGAGGTGGGCCAGATCCTCACGCAAAACCCCATGCTGGTGGGCCGGGCCTTGGACCGGGCCAAAAGCCTCCTCAAGCCCCCCCCTCCCCTCAAGTCCCCCCCGGGGAGCGTGGGGGTGGTGGCCCAGCCCTACCTCCTGGAGGACGAGGGCTTCCGGGAAGCGGTGCGGAACGCCTTGGCGGCGGTGGACCTCCTGCCCTTCTTCCCCGACCTGCCCCCGGAAAAACTCCGGGAGGAGGGGGATAAGCTCCTTCCCATGGACCTCCCCACGGACAAGGAGCTTGTGGGCATGGTTCACTACCTCCACCGCCTGGGCCGGGTGAAGGGCCTTCTTCTGGTGGTTTCCTACGCCTGCCCCCCCATCCCGGGCCTCTTGCGCCGCGCGGCCCGCAGGCTGGCCAAGCCCCACCGCCTCGTCACCCTGGGGGAGGACTGGACGGAAAGCTTAAGCGCCCTCAAGGCGGAGATGGGGGCTTAGGTGTTCCCCGCCCTAAAAAGGGGTGGGGCTTTTGCGGTAGACTCAAGGGCATGACCGGTCGGTCAGCTCCCTCCTTGCGCCGCCTTTTTTCCTACCTGTACCCCTACCGCTTCCGGTATGCCCTGGGTGTTCTCTTGGGGCTTCTTTCCATCTTTTTCTCCGTCCTGGGGCCCTATTTTTTGCGCCTGGCCGTGGATGCTTTGGGGCACGGCGGCCCCTATGGGCGCTACGCCCTCTTGCTTTTTGCCTCGGCGGGGCTTACCGCCCTGCTTTCCTACTTCATGCGCCGATTGGCGGTGGTGGCGAGCCGCCGGGTGGAGTACGACCTGCGGAACGATCTCTTCCACCACCTCCTCCGCCTGGACCGCTCCTTCTACCAGAAGACCCGGGTGGGGGACCTCATGAACCGCTTGAACACCGACCTCTCCGCGGTGCGGGAGATGGTGGGGCCCGGCATCATGATGGGAAGCCGGCTTTCCTTTTTGGTCCTCCTGGCCTTTTTCTCCATGTACACCGTGGACCTTCGCCTCGCCTTCTACCTCACCCTGATCCTGCCCGCCATCGCCCTTTTCATGTACCACCTGCTCCGCCTGGTGGACCGCCGCTACCGCGAGGCCCAGGAAACGTTTGACGCCATCAGCACCTTAAGCCAGGAGGCCTTTAGCGGCATCCGGGTGGTGAAGGGCTACGCCCTGGAAAGCCGGATGCTGGCCCGTTTCCAGGACCTGAACCGGATTTACATGCAAAAGAGCCTGGCCCTGGCCCGGGTGGAAGGCCCCATGCAGGCCCTCTTGGGGTTTCTTATGGGCTTCGCCTTCCTCACGGTGCTCTGGGTGGGGGGCAGGATGGTCGTGCGAGGGGAGCTTTCCGTGGGGGAGTTGGTGCAGTTCAACGCCTATCTGGCCCAGCTCACCTGGCCCATCCTGGGGCTTGGCTGGGTTCTGGCCATGTACCAGCGGGGCCTTACCAGCCTAAGGAGGCTTTTGGAGCTTCTGGACCAAGAGCCCGCCATCCAGGACCAGGACCCCTTGCCCCTCAAGGTGGAGAACCTCACGGGGGAGGTGCGCTTTGAGGGGGTGGGGCTTCGGCTCGGGGGGCGCTGGCTCCTCAAGGACCTCACCCTCACGGTACCCGAGGGCATGACCCTGGGCATCACCGGCCGCACCGGGGCGGGGAAAAGCCTCATGGCGGCCTTGGTGCCCAGGCTTTTAGACCCCACGGAGGGAAGGGTGTACGTGGGGGGGTACGAGGTGCGGCGGATCCCCTTGGCCACCCTCAGGAAGGCGGTGGGCGTGGCGCCCCAGGAGCCCTTCCTCTTCAGCGAAACCCTCCTGGAGAACATCGCCTTCGGGCTGGACAAGCCGGACCGGGAGCGGGTGGAGTGGGCGGCGCGGCTTGCCGGGATCCACGAGGAGATCCTCTCCTTCCCCAAGGGCTATGAAACGGTCCTGGGGGAGCGGGGGGTGACCCTTTCCGGGGGGCAAAGGCAGCGGGTGGCCCTGGCCCGGGCCTTGGCCAAGCTTCCCAAAATCCTCATCCTGGACGACGCCTTGAGCGCCGTGGACACGGAGACGGAGGCCAGAATCCTGGAGGGCCTCAAGGGGGTTTTGGGCAAGCAGACCACCTTCCTCATCTCCCACCGCACCGCCACCTTGCGCCATGCGGACTGGATCGTGGTCCTGGAGGAGGGGAGGATCGTGGAGGAGGGCACCCACGAAAGCCTCCTCGAGGCCGGGGGGATTTACGCGGAGCTGGACCGCATCCAGCGCATGGAAAAGGAGGTGGGGGAATGACCCAGGAGGACGCCTACACCAAGGCCTTTGACCGGGTGCTCTTCGCCCGCATCCTGGCCTACGTCCGCCCCTACCGCCTTCAGGTGGCCTGGGCCCTCCTTTGCCTCCTCCTCACCACCCTCACCGCCGCCCTCACCCCCCTCTTCTTCAAGTGGGCCATTGACGGGGCCCTGGTGCCCCAAGAGGCCAAGCCCCTTTCCGAGCGCTTCGCTCTCCTCCTTTGGGTGAGCCTGGGCTTTTTGCTGGTGCGGGGGGTGAACTTCGCCGCCACCTACGGGCAGACCTACCTCATTCAATGGGTGGGGCAGCGGGTTCTCTTTGACCTCAGAAGCGCCCTTTTCGCCAAGCTCATGCGCCTCCACCCGGGCTTTTACGACCGAAACCCCGTGGGCCGGCTCATGACCCGCATCACCTCGGACGTGGACGCCATCAACCAGTTCATCACCGGGGGGCTGGTGGGGGTGATCGCCGACTTCTTCACCTTCTTGGGGCTCCTCGGCTTCATGCTCTTCCTTAGCCCCAAGCTCACCCTGGTGGTCCTCCTGGTGGTGCCCATCCTCCTCGGGGTCACGGTCTGGGTCCGGAACGGCATGCGCTTCGCCTACCGGGAGATGCGCCTGCGCCTGGCCCGGGTGAACGCCGCCTTGCAGGAAAACCTCTCCGGGGTGGAGACCATTCAGCTCTTCGTGAAGGAGAAGGAGCGGGAGGAGAAGTTTGACCGCTTAAGCCGCGACCTCCTCCAGGCCTGGGTGGAGATCGTGCGCTGGTTCGCCCTCTTCTTCCCCGTGGTGGGCTTTCTGGGGGACCTGGCCGTGGCGGGCCTCCTCTACGTGGGCGGGGGGGAGGTGGTGCGGGGGGTGGCCTCCTTGGGCCTCCTGGTGGCCTTCGTGGACTACACAAGGCAGCTTTTCCAGCCTCTGCAGGACCTTTCCGACAAGTTCAACCTCTTTCAGGGGGCCATGGCCAGCGCCGAGCGCATCTTCGGGGTCTTGGACACGGAGGAGGAGCTTAAGGACCCGGAAAACCCCAAGCCCATCCACCGCTTCCGGGGCGAGGTGGTCTTCCGGGACGTCTGGCTCGCCTACACCCCCAAGGGGGTAGAGCCTAGGGAGGAGGACTGGGTCTTAAAGGGGGTTTCCTTCCACATCCGCCCGGGGGAGAAGGTGGCCTTGGTGGGGGCCACGGGGGCGGGGAAGACCAGCGTGGTGAGCCTCATCGCCCGCTTCTACGACCCGCAAAGGGGGCAGGTCCTCCTGGACGGGGAGGACGTGCGCCGCTACCGCCAGGAGGAACTCAGGCGGCACATCGGCATCGTCCTCCAGGATCCCTTCCTCTTCTCCGGCACCCTTTTGGACAACCTCCGGCTCTTCCAGGAGGAGATCCCGGAGGAAAAGGTGGTGGAGGTGGCCAAGTTCCTGGGGGTGCACGAGGCCATCCTGCGCCTGCCCCAGGGTTACCACACCCAGGTGGGGGAAAGGGGGGCGGGGCTTTCCACGGGGGAGAAGCAGCTTCTGGCGTTGGTGCGGGCCCTCCTCGCCAGCCCCGACATCCTCCTCATCCTGGACGAGGCCACGGCCAACGTGGACTCGGAAACGGAAAAGCGCTTGCAGGAGGCCCTCTACAAGGCCATGGAGGGGAGGACCTCCATCATCATCGCCCACCGCCTCTCCACCATCCGAAGGGTGGACCGCATCCTGGTCTTCCGCAAGGGGCGGCTGGTGGAGGAGGGGACCCACGAGGCCCTCCTCGCCCGGGGCGGCTACTACGCCACGCTTTACCGCCTCCAGTACGCTCAAGGGTGATGGACTACCGGGAAGCGTTGGACTGGCTTTACGCGAGGAGGCGCCAAGGGGAGCGGGGCGTAGGGCGGGTTTTGGCCCTTCTGGAGCGCCTAGGCCACCCGGAAAGGGCCTTCCAAGCGGTGCACGTCCTCGGCACCAACGGCAAGGGGAGCGTGGTGGCCTACCTCGAGGCCGCCTTCCGGGCCCGGGGCTTGGCCCACGGCGCCTACACCAGCCCCCACCTTTTGGACTTCCGGGAGAGGATCCGCACCCACTTGGGCCTCATCCCCGAGGAGGAGGTGGTGGGCTTCGTGACCTGGGCCAGGGGGGAGGCTTGGCCCGAACCCCCGGGGTTTTTTGACCTGGCCACCGCCTTGGCCTTCCACCACTTCCGGGAAAGGGGGGTGGCCCTGGCGGCGGTGGAGGCGGGGGTAGGGGGTGAGAAGGACGCCACCAACGCCCTGGCCAGGGTGGCCCTCACCGTGCTCACCAACGTGGGGGAGGACCACCTGGAGGCCCTGGGGGGAAGCCTCGAGGCGGTGGCCCGGGACAAGGCGGGGGCCTTCCGGGAGGGGGTGCCCGTGGTCACGGGGGCCCGGGGGGTGGGCCTGGAGGTGGCCCGGGCGGTGGCGCAGGCCAAGGGAGCGCCCCTTTACGTCCTGGACCCCTTGGACCCCCTCTTCGCCCTCCCCGCTTCCCCGGGGCTCAAGGGTGCCTTCCAGGAGGAAAACGCCCGGCTTGCCGCCGCCGCCTTGAGGCTTCTCGGCTTCCCCGAGGCGGCCATTGCCCAGGGGCTTCGGGAGGCCCGGAACCCAGGGCGGCTGGAGCGCTTTCTCCTGGAAGGGGTGGAGGTCTACCTGGACGGGGCCCACAACCCCCCGGCGGCGGAGGCTTTAGCCCGGGAGTTTTCCGCCTACCACCTTCTTTTCGGGGCCTTTCCCCGCAAGGACGTGAAGGGGATGCTCTCCCACCTCCTCCCCAAGGCGCGCACGGTGCGCTACGCCCGGGCGGGGGAAGGGGCCTTGGGGCCGGAGTTGGGGGCCCCCTTCTTTGAAGACCCTTGGGAGGCGCTTTGGCACGGGGTGGAGGCGGCCAAGGAGGACGGCCTCCCCCTCCTCTGCACGGGGTCGCTCTACCTGGTGGGGGCTTTGAGGGGGCGGCTCACTCCCTAGCCTCCGCCAAGACCCGCCCCGAGGGGTCGGCGAAGACCACGCGGCGCACCCGCTGGAGTTCCAGGAGAACGTAGGGACTGGTGAGGGCCTGGGTGACGATGGCCCCGGGCCTGGGGGAGGTGGGGTTCAGGACCACCCGGGCCGCCTCGCCGGCGTAGGTGACCCCGGCCACCTCGAGGCCATACCCCCCGGTGGGCTTCAGGCCCCAGAAGAAGGCGGCCACGCTCCGCGTGCGGAAGTCCACGCTGGGGGCGGGGGGGCGGGGGAGGCGGTTGGCCACGATGAGGTTCCAGACCTCGGCGAAGCGGGCGGGGTCGTTGGCCAGGAAGGCCTTGGCCTCCGTGTCCTGGTAGGCGGCCTGGGTGCCCCGGTCCAGGATGCGGTAAAGGGGGGCGGGGGGGCTCACCACCTCCAGCCTAAGCCCGTACTGGACCAAAAGCGCCCCCACCCGGTAGCCATCGGGGGCCGGGTCCAGGCCGAGGGGCTTGAGGACGGGCTCGGCAAGCTCAAAGAGCACCACCTGCCGGTCTCCCCTCCGGGCCAAGGCCTCCCGCAGGAGGACCTGGGTTTCCGCCCCGGTGAAGGCGTAAAGGTCGGGGGTGAGGTAGGTGCTGGGCTGGACCAGGCTCCTCCTTTCCCCTTCCTTTAGGCCTCCCGTGAGGCGCACCCAGCCCACCCCATCGTAGAGCCAGGTGGCCCGCAAGGCGGTTTGGGTCCGCACCTCCACCAGGCTCCCCCCTACGCCCCGCACCGCCTCGGCCACGGGCCTCAAGGCCGGGCCCACCTCCCGCAGGAGGGGGTTCCCGTCCACCCAAAGCGCTCCTGGCACCGCCCAGAGGCTTTCCCGGGTGGTCTTTTCCAGGCGGAGGACCTTTTCCCCCAGGCGCACCTCCCGGGGCTCCCCGTAAAAGTAGGTCCAGCGCTCTGTGGCCTCGGGGAAGAGGAGCTGGGCCTCGGCCACCCGGTAGCCCGAGCCCTGAAGCACCTCGCAGGCCCCGAGGAGGGGCAGGACAAGGAGGAGCAAAAGGCTTTTCCTCATGCCTCCATGATACCCGGAGGAAAGCCCCGAACTTTTAAGCCTTCCTTTAGCGGCTCCGGGGGTCTAAGGCGTCCCTGAGGCCGTCGCCCAAGAGGTTGAAGGCCAGCACGGTGAGCATGATGAAAAGGCCGGGGAAGAGCATGGTCCAGGGGGCGTTCATGGCGTAGCCCCCCTTGAAGCTGTCGGCGATCATGGCGCCCCACTCCGGGGCCGGGGGCTGGGCCCCGAGGCCCAAGAAACCCAAGGCGGCGGCCTCGAGGGTGGCGGTGCCGATGGAAAGCGTGGCCTGGACCACTAAAGGCGGCAGGCTCCCGGGGAGGATGTGGCGGAAGAGGATCCGCGCGTTTCCCGCTCCCAAGGCGAAGGCGGCTTGCACGAAGTCCTGTTCCCTTAGGGAGAGGACCATGGAGCGGGCCAGGCGGATGTAGATGGGCACCTGGACGATGCCGATGGCCAACATGGCGTTTTGCAGGCTGGGCCCCGAAACCGCCACGATGGCAATGGCCAAAAGGGTTCCGGGGAAGGCCAGGAGTAGGTCAGCGAGCCAGCCGATGAAAAGCTCGGTGCGGCCCCGATAAAACCCGGCGAGAAGCCCCAAGAGGGTTCCCAAAACCAGGCCGATGCTCACCGAGACGAGCCCCACCTGTAAGGAGATGCGGCTTCCGTGGAGCACCCGGGTGAAGACGTCCCGACCCAGGTGGTCGGTGCCGAAGGGGTGCTCGAGGCTTGGCGGTTTCAGCCGATTCAGGTAGTCCCGGTCGGTGCTGGGGTCGTAGGGGAGGAGGAGGGGAACGAAAAGCGCCAAAAGGACCAAGGCTAGGGTGAGCCCGAGGCCCACCTTGCCGGAAGGGGACTTCAGAAAGCGGCGAAAGGCTTGACGGGTTGGGGTTTCCATGGCTTCACCGGTACTGGATGCGAGGGTCCAAAAGGGCGTAGGAGAGGTCCACCAGGAGGTTGACGAGGACAAAGGCCGTGGCGACCACGAGGACCCCGGCTTGCACCACGGGGTAGTCGCGGTTGAGGATGCCCTCATAGATGTACGAGCCGATGCCGGGCCAAGAGAAGATGGTTTCCGTGAGGATGGCCCCGCCCAAAAGGGTGCCGAACTGCAGACCGATGATGGTCACCACCGGGAGGAGGGCGTTTTTGAGGGCGTGCTTGAGGATCACCTGCCGCTCGGCTAGCCCCTTGGCCCGAGCCGTGCGCACGTAGTCCTGGGAGAGCACCTCCAGCATGGCGCTTCGGGTGATGCGGGTGAGAATGGCCAAGGGGATGGTGCCTAGGGTCAGGGCGGGGAGGACGAGGTGCTTTAAAGCGTCCAGGAAGACGCCGGGCTTTAGGGCGAGGAGACCATCCAGGAGAAGAAAACCCGTGATGGGGCGGAAGTCAACGGCCAAGTCGGTGGAAAGCCTTCCCCCCGTGGGTAACCAGTGCAGGTTCACGGCGAAGAGGTAGACCAGCAAGAGTCCGAGCCAGAAGACGGGCATGGACACCCCCACCAGGGAAAGGCTCATGGAAAGGGTATCCAGAAGGCTATTCTTCCGCACCGCCGCCAGGATGCCCACGGGAATGCCGAGGACCACCGCCACCAAGGTGGCGGCCAAGGCCAGCTCAAAGGTGGCGGGCCACCGGCGCTTCAGCTCCTCGGCCACGGGGATGGTGGACACGGCGCTGGTGCCCAGGTCCCCGGTGAGGACGTTGCGCACGAAGGTGAGGTACTGGACGTAGAGGGGCCGGTTAAGCCCGAGTTTTTCCCGCAGGGCGGCGAGCTGCTCCGGGGTCCCCCGCTCCCCCAAGATGGCCTGGGCGGGGTCCCCGGGGATGAGCTGGAGGAAGAGGAAGACCAAAAGGGTGATGCCAAAGAGAACCGGTACAAGGCCCAGAAGGCGCCGGACAATGTAGCTCCACATTTTTCCGCCTCAAAAAGCCCGGACCCCCCGAAGGGGGCCCGGGAGCGAAGCGCTTAGCGCTTCTCTATGCTTTCAAAGGACTCGGAGCCCAAGGGGCTCGGCACCCAGCCCACGATGTTCTTCCGCTTGGCGAGGAGGGGTTGGGAGTGGACGATGGGGATGCGCAGGGCCAGGTTGAAGGTGAGTTCGTCCGCTTGCTGGTAAAGCCGCTTGCGCTCCTCCAGGTTGGGCGTGGTGGCCGCCTTGGTGAGGAGGTCGCCCAGCTCCTTCACGCAAAGGGGCTTGCCGGTACTGTCAAACAGGTCGGCGATGGGGCAGGCGAAGTGGGGGTCGTAGAAGTTCTGCGGGTCGCCGTAGTCCCCCGTCCAACCCAGCATGTACGCCTGGAAGCCCGGGGCCTGCTTGCGGTCGGCCAGGTAGCTGGCCCAGTCCTTGGTCTGGAGTTTCACCCGGATCCCGATGGCGGAAAGGTCGGCGGCCATGGCCTCGGCGATTTCCTTGGGCGTGGGGAAGTAGGGGCGGGAGACGGGCATGTACCAAAGTTCTAGGTCAAACCCGTTGGGGTAACCGGCCTCTGCCAAGAGGGCCTTGGCCTTTTGGGGGTTGAACTCGTAGTCCTTTACCTTGGCGGACTGGAAAGCCTTCATGGAAGGCGGGGTGAAGTGACCGTCCGTGAGGCCTAGCTTGCCCCAGAAGGCCTGGACGATGGCCTTTTTGTTGATGGCCATGGCGATGGCCTGCCGTACCCGGGCATCGGAGAGGGGTTTGTGGGCCGGGTTCAGCGCCAGGTAGCCCACGTTGAAGGAGGGGCGGAAGACCGCATCCAGGTTCTTGTCCCCCTCCACGTCCTTGAGGTTGGCGGGGGGGATATCCGTGGTGAAATCAATGGTTCCCGCCTTCAGGGCCGCAAGACGGGCGGCGGGGTCCTTGATCACGCGGAAGACCACGCGGTCCACCTTGGGGAAGCCCTTCTTCCAGTAGTTGGGGTTCTTCTCCAGGACGATCTGCTCCCCGGGCCGCCACTCCACCAGCCGGAAAGGCCCGGTGCCCACGGCGCTCCCCGTGGGGGAGCCGTACTTGGCCCCGTCCTTCTGGATGGCGGCGGGGCTGGCGATGCCGAAGTACCCCGAGCCGATGGCGGCGGGGAAGGCGGGGAAGGGTTGGGTGAGGACGAAGCGCACGGTGTACTTGTCCACCACCTGGACTTCCTTCAGCAAGGAGCCGGGGTCGCCCTTGAAGCCGCCAAAGAGCTCGGGCCAGATCTCGTAACGGGCGGCGGCGTCAATGCGGGTGGGGTTCTTGGGATCCCACCAGCGCTCCACGTTGAACTTCACCGCCTCGGCGGTGAGCTCGGTGCCGTCTTGGAAGCGCACCCCTTGCCGCAGGCGGAAGGTCCAGACCTTGCCGTCCTGGGAGCTGAACCAGCTGGTGGCCAGACCGGCGGTGACCTCGGTGGAGCCCGGCTTGAAGTCCACCAAGGTGTCGTAGATCTGCCGCTGGACGTAGATGGAGATCCCGTCGGTGATGTTGCCGGGCTCGAGGCTCACCGGCTCCCCGTTAGCCCCGAAGACCAGGGTCTTTTGGGCGAGCCCAAGCCCAAGGGCTACCAACAGGCCGAGTAGAAGTTTTCCCTTCATAGTTCTCCTTTCCGGGGTTCCTCCCCTGGGTGTGCCGGACCAAGTATAAAGCGCCCCCCTTGGGGGGCGCAAGCCTGGTGTGCCGGCCTTAGCCTTCCCCCAGGTAGGCCTTTTGCACCTCGGGGTTTTCCGCAAGCGCCTTGGCCGGTCCCGAGAGGGTGATCTCCCCCGTGGCCAGCACGTAGCCCCGATGGGCGATCTGCAGGGCGAGCCTGGCGTTTTGCTCCACCAGGAGAATGGTCTTGCCCTCTCGGTTGAGCTTCTGGATGGTCTCAAAGATGAAGTCTACCAGCACCGGGGCCAGGCCCATGGAGGGCTCGTCCATGAGGAGGATCCTGGGGTTTTGCATCAAGGCCCGGCCGATGGCCAGCATCTGCTGCTCCCCCCCGGAGAGCGTCCCCCCCTTCTGGCCCCGGCGCTCGTAGAGGCGGGGGAAGAGGGCGAAGACCTGCTCCTTGCGTTCCTGGACCACCTTGCGGTCCTTCTCCAGGTACGCCCCAATTTCCAGGTTCTCCTCCACCGTGAGCCTGGGGAAGATCTTCCGCCCCTCGGGCACATGCCCCACCCCCAGGGCCACGATCTGGTGTGGGGGGAGGCGGTGGATGGCCTTCCCTTGGAAGAGGACCTCCCCCTGCCTCGGCTTCACCAGGCCGCTGATGGTCCTTAAGGTGGTGCTCTTGCCCGCCCCGTTGGAGCCGATCAGGGTCACGATCTCCCCCTCCTCCACGTGGAGGGAGATGCCCTTTAGGGCGTGGATGTGGCCGTAGTAGGTGTGCACCCCCTTGAGCTCCAGAAGGCTCATGCCGCACCTCCCGCCGCCCCCTTGCCCAGGTAGGCCTCAATGACCCGGGGGTTTTGCCGCACCTCCTCCGGGGTGCCCTCGGCGATTTTGGAGCCGTATTCCAAGACGGCGATGCGGTCGGAGATGCGCATCACAAGGCGCATGTCGTGCTCGATGAGGACGATGGTGATGCCGAGCTCCTCCCTTAGCTTCTGGATAAACGCCTGGAGCTCCTCGGTTTCCTTGGGGTTCATGCCGGCGGCGGGCTCGTCCAGGAGAAGAAGCCTGGGCTTCAGGGCCAACGCCCGGGCGATCTCCAGCTTCCTCTGCTCCCCGTAGGGGAGGTTCTTGGCCAGCTCATCCTTGCGGTGGAGGAGGCCCACGTACTGGAGAAGCCTTTTGGCCTCCTCTTCCGCCCGCCTTTCTTCCCTCCGGGCCAGAGGGGTGCGGAAGACGGCGTGGAAGTAGGGGACGTGGATGTGCACGTGCATGCCCACCAGGATGTTCTCCAGCACGGTCATGGCCCCGAAGAGGCGGATGTTCTGAAAGGTGCGCCCGACGCCTTCCTTGGCGATGCGGTCTGGGGAGAGCCCGGTCACGTCCTTGCCGAAGAGGAGGATCTTTCCCTCGTCGGGAGCGTAGATGCCCGTGAGGAGGTTGAAGAAGGTGGTCTTGCCCGCCCCGTTGGGGCCGATCACGGAAAAGATCTCCCCCTGGTTCACGGTGAGGCTCACGTCGTTCACCGCCACTAGGCCGCCAAAGCGCTTGGTGGCGTGGTGTACCTCCAGGGCCTTCATGCCTCCTCCATCTCCGCCTTGTGGCGCTTTTCCGGGATCAGGCCTTCCGGGCGGAAGATCATCATCAAGACCAGGATAAGGCCGAAGACCAGCCTTTCGTACTTGGCGGGGTCCACCTGGCTTGGGATTTGGGGCAGGCTGGTGCGCACGAACTCGCTGAAGGTCTTGAGGATGTCCAGGTTGAGGATGGTGAGGGCCGCCGCCCCCAGGATGGCCCCGGGGATGGAGCCCATGCCGCCCAGGATCACCATGCCCAGGATGGTGATGGAGGCGAGGAGGGTGAAGGACTCGGGGGAAACGAAGGTGCGCTGGGCGGCGAAGATGACCCCCATGACCCCGGAGAAGGCGGCCCCGGTCATGAAGGCCAGGAGCTTGGTGGGCAGAAGAGGAATCCCCATAGAGCGGGCGGCAATCTCGTCCTCGCGGATGGCCACCCAGGCCCGGCCGAAGCGGGAGTTGGCCAGGTTGAGGTTGACCAGGACCACGAGCCCGATCATGAGGAGGACCAAAAGGTAGAAGAACAGCTGGTAGTCCGTGGTCTGGTCCAGCCGCACCCCCAGGGCTCCCATGAGCTCGCGGAACCAGTCAATGGGGGGGCGCTGGATGGGAGTGATGCCCTGGGGACCGTTGGTGAAGTTGATGGGGTGGTCCAGGTTGTTGGCCAGGATGCGCACCACCTCCCCCAGGCCCAGGGTGACGATGGCCAGGTAGTCCCCCCGGAGCCTAAGGGCGGGAAGGCCGATGAGAAGGCCAGTCAGGGCGGTGGTGATGATGGCGATGCCCATGAAGAGGTACATGTACTCCCCGGGAAGGGGGAAGTGGCCTTGCATGAAGTTCTTGGCCTGCTCGCTGCCGAAGATGGCCCAGGTGTAGGCCCCCACGGCGAAGAAGGCGGCGTAGCCCAGGTCCAAAAGCCCCGCCATGCCCACCACCACGTTGAGCCCCAGGGCCATGGCGGCGTAGATGCCAATCTGAATGCCTAGCTCAAAGATAAAGGTATTGGCGAAGCCCGCCATGGGCACGGAAAGGAGGAGGATGGCGAGGCCCAAAAGCCCCCGAATCCAGGTGGGGATACGGGGCAAGGTGGTGAGGGCCACCAGGATGCCCACAAGGCCGATGAGGCCCAAGGTGTTCCCGGAGCGCACGAGCCCCAGGGTGAAGGCCAGGGTGAGGAGGGCCAGGTTCAGGGTGCGCGCCTCGGGAGAAAGCCTTAGGAAAGCGGTGGTTCCCAGGGCCACCAGGCCAACGAGGTTGGCGAGGGGTCCAGGGGCGAGGTAGGCGAGGCCTAGGAAGGCCAGGCTGAGAAGCGTGGCGAGGGCGCTCATACCTTCTCCTTGACCACCTGCCCCAAAAGCCCTTGGGGCCTAAGGAGCAGGATGAGGATGAGGATGAGGAAGGCCACCACGTCCTTGTACTCGGTGCCGAAGTTGCCGTTGGTCAGGATGGGTAGGTAGGTGCCGAAGAAGTTTTCCAGCTGCCCCAAGACCAGGCCCCCCAGCATGGCCCCGGGGATGTTGCCGATGCCCCCCAAGACGGCGGCGGTGAAGGCTTTAAGGCCGGGCAAAAAGCCCACGTAAGGGGTGATGGTGGTGTACTGGAGGGCGAAAAGCACCCCCGCCACCCCGCCCAGGGAGCCGCCGATCAGGAAGGTGCGGGAGATGATGCGGTCGGGGTCAATGCCCATGAGGCTCGCCGTGGAGAGGTCCTGGGCCACGGCGCGGATGGCCACCCCCAGCTTGGTGCGGTTCACCAGGTAGGTGAGCCCGAGGAGCATGAGGATGGAAACCCCCATGAGGATGAAGGACTTGGTCTGGGCGAAGATGGCCCCGCCGAAGAGCTCCACGCTGCCCTCGAGGTCCTGCACGGTGCGCATCCTGAGGAAGAACTCGTTGTGCCAAAGCCCCTCAACGAGGCGCACCAGGTCCTGGAGGATAAAGGAAACCCCGATGGCGGTGATGAGGGGGACCAGGCGGTTGGTGGTGCCCCGTTTGCGCAAGGGACGGTAGGCGAAGCGCTCCACCAAAATGGCGGTGATCCCCGCCACCACCCCGCCCAGCACCAGGGCGAGGAAGAGGAGGACAAAACCGTTTCCCACCTGGGGGGCCAGGTAGCGGAAGACCTCCACCCCCACCACCGCCCCGATCATGAAGATTTCCGAGTGGGCGAAGTTGATGAGCTCCAAGACGCCGTACACCATGGTGTAGCCCAGGGCCACCATGGCGTAGACAAAGCCCAGGATGAAGCCATCAAAGATCACCTGGGGTAGTAGGGCCAGGATTTGTTCTAGCAAGACGCCTCCTTTCTCCGGGCCAAGGGGGTGGCCAGCTGGCCACCCCCTTTAGGATGTTGCCTCAGTTTACCTGGAGCCCGGGGCCGCCATCTCAATGACGCGGATCAGCTTGTTGTCGGCCCACTTGCCGCTGGAGGCCACCTGCATCACGAAGTACTTGGCCTTCTTGTTGTCGCCCTTGTCGTCAAACTCAATGGTGCCGGTGAGGCCTTCCAGCTTGACCTTGCGCACTTCCTGGCTCACCTGCTCCCGGGTGGGCTTCTTGCCCCCGTTCGCCTTGATGGCGTTCTCCAAGGCGGTGAGGATCACCTGGGCAGAGTCGTAGGCGTAGATGCCGAAGCCCTCCATGTCCTTGCCGTACTTCTGTTTGAAGCGCTGGGCCACAGCCCTGGCCTTGGGGAAGGCGGACACGGGGCCCGCCACGGTGGTGTAGAAGGTGCCGGCGGCGTTCTGGGCCCCCGCCAGGCGCACGAACTCGCTGGAATCCAAGCCGTCGCCGCCCATGAGCCGGGTGCGGAGCCCACGCTCCCGGAGCTGCTTCACAAAAGGACCGATTTGGCTGTAGATGCCTCCGAAGTAAATTAGCTCAGGCACGGGACGGGCACCCCGGATCTGGTTGATGATGGGCACGAAGTTGGAGGTTTCCTCGGTGCCCACAAAGGCCACCGCTTTCCCGCCCAGGGCCTCAAACCGCTTCTTGAACTCCTCCGCCAAGCCCTGGCCGTAGGCGGTCTTGTCGTGGATGATGAAGACGTTCTTCACCTTCAGGTTGTTGAAGGCGTACTCCGCCCCCACTGGACCTTGCACGTCGTCGCGGCCGCAGATGCGGTTCACGTTGGGCAGGCGGCGGTCCGTGACCCGGGGGTTGGTGTTGGCGGGGGAGACCATGACCAGGTTCACCCGGGCGTAGACCTCGCTGGAGGGAATGGCCACGCCGGAGTTCAAGTGGCCCACCACGCCCAGGATGTCGGGGTCGTTGATGATGCGGTTGGCGTTGGCCACGCCCACATCGGGGTTGGCCTGGTCGTCGTAAGGCACCAGGACCAGGTCAAAGCCCAGGGCCTTGAACTTGGCCTTGGCCTCCTCCACCGCCAGCTCCGCTCCCAGCTTGATCTGTTCCCCCAAGGCGGCTTGGGGGCCAGAAAGGGGGGACTGGGTGGCGATCTTGATGACGTTGGCCTGGCCCAGGGCCATGCCCAAGGCGGCTACACCTGCTACCAGAAGCCCGATTTTCCTCATAGGCACCTCCTTGAAAGGCACGCGTTCGCGTTGCGGCCCTATTCTACGGGGGGGGTAGCGGGCTTTGTCAATGCCCCCACGGAAAGTTTATGCCTGACCCACGGGTCAGGCATGCAGAAACCCCCACCCGGTACGGGGGCCGGGTGGGGGGCAAGGGGTCTAGTACGTGGCCAGGTACTGGTCCAGCTCCCACTGGTGGACGGTGACCCGGTAGTCGTCCCACTCCATCTGCTTGGCCTGGAGGAAGTGGGTGTAGACGTGTTCCCCCAGGGCTTCGCGGATCACAGGGTCCTTCTTAAGCGCCTCTAGGGCCTCCCGCAAGGTGCCGGGGAGCTCGCGGATCTTGTGCTTCCTTCGCTCCCGCACGCTCATCTGGTAGATGTTGCGCTGGATGGGCGGGGGAGGCAGGAGCTTGCGCTCAATCCCGTCCATGGCGGCGGCGGCCATGACCGCCAGGGCCAGGTAGGGGTTGGCGGAGGGGTCGGGCATCCTAAGCTCCGCCCGGGTGCCCACGCCCCGGCGGGCGGGAATGCGGATCATGGCGGAGCGGTTGGAGGCGGACCAGGCGATGTTGGTGGGGGCCTCGTACCCGGGGGTGAGGCGCTTATAGGAGTTCACCAGGGGGTTGGTGATGGCCACCATGCCCTCGGCGTGCTCCAGAAGTCCGGCGATGAAGTGGAGGGCGGTCTGGGAGAGCTGGTACTCGGCGTTGGGGTCGTAGAAGGCGTTCTCCCCGTTTTTGAAGAGGGAGAGGTGGGTGTGCATGCCGCTGCCGTTGATGCCCCGTATGGGCTTGGGCAAGAAGGTGGCGTGGAGGCCGTGGTTCAAGGCCACCCGCTTCACCACCCACTTGAAGGTGGCGATGTTGTCGGCGGTGGTGAGGGCCTCGGCGTACTTGAAGTCAATCTCGTGCTGCCCCGGGGCCACCTCGTGGTGGGAGGCCTCAATCTCAAAGCCCATGGCCACCAAGGCGTTGACCATGTCGCGCCGGGCCTCCTCCCCCTTGTCAATGGGGGCCAGGTCAAAGTAGCCCGCCTTGTCGTGGGTTTCCGTGGTGGGCAGGCCCTCGGGGGTCCTTAGGAAGAGGAAGAACTCGGGCTCTGGGCCGGCGTACATGTTGTCAAAGCCGAGCTTCTTCAGCCGCTCAATCTGCCGCTTGAGGACGTACCGGGGGTCCCCCTCAAAGGGGCGGCCGTCGGGGTAGTGGACGTCGCAGATGAGCCGGGCCACCTTGCCCCGCTTGGGGTCTTCCACCAGGTCGGGCAGGATAACGAAGGTGTCGTAGTCGGGCCGGAGGAGCATGTCCGACTCCTCAATGCGGGTGAAGCCCTCAATGGAGGAGCCGTCAAACATGATTTCCCCGTCTAGGGCCTTCTCAAACTGGGACTCCGGCACCTCCACGTTTTTCACCACGCCCAGGATGTCGGTGATCTGCAGGCGCAGGAACTTCACGCCCTCGGACTTGAGCGCCTTGAGGATCTCCGCCTTGGTGTACGCCATTTTCCTCCTCCTTGATCCGCCGTGGCCCCTTTTGCGCGGTAAACCCCGGGCGGATTGTGCAAAGTGTACGGCATAAATGTGCAAAATGTCAACCCTTATCGTGTCATGAGTGCTCTAACATGGCACCGGAATGGCCCCTTGACCTTTCCCTGAAGGAACCTCGGCTAGACTTAAAGCGGAGGTACCTATGGCGCATGGGATGAAGCGGCGGGATCTATTGCGGGCGGGTGCGGTCTTGGGGCTTGCGGGGCTTGGCCTGGGGCGAGCCCAAGGGGCCTTTACCCTGACCCTGGTGCACACCAACGACACCCATGCCCACCTGGAGCCCATGGAGCTCACCCTTTCCGGGCAGAAGGTGCGGGTGGGCGGGGTGGCGCAGCGGGTGGCCTTCTTTGACCGGTTGCGGGCAAGCCGCAAGAACCTCCTCTTTTTGGACGCCGGGGATGTCTTCCAGGGCACCCTTTACTTCAACCAGTACCGGGGCTTGGCGGACCGCTACTTCATGCACCGGATGCTCTACCGGGTCATGGCCCTGGGGAACCACGAGTTTGACCTGGGGCCGGGGCCCTTGGCGGAGTTCCTAAAGGGGGCCCGGTTTAAGGTGGTTTCCGCCAACGTGGACGCGAGCCGGGAGCCCAGGCTCAAGGGGCTTTTTGCCCCCTATGCCATTGTGAGTGTGGGTGGGGAGCGGGTGGGGGTGATCGGCCTCACCACCCCCGACACCAAGGAGATCGCCAACCCCGGCCCCACCGTGGACTTCCTGGACCCCTACGAGAGCGCCCAAAAGGCGGTGTACGAGCTTTTGCGCCGGGGGGTGAACAAGATCCTCCTCCTCTCCCACCTGGGCTACGGCGAGGACCTGAAGCTCGCCCGCAGGCTTGTGGGGGTGCAGGTGATCGTGGGCGGCCACTCCCACACCCTTTTGGGGAGCTTCCCCCACAAGGAGCTGGCCCCGGCCGGGCCCTACCCCACGGTGGTCAAGAACCCCGAGGGGAAGGACGTCCTGGTGGTGCAGGCCTGGGAGTGGGGCAAGGTGGTGGGGGTGTTGGAGGTTGCCTTTGACGAGAAGGGGGAGCTTGTCGCCTACAAGGGCGAGCCTTTCCTCATGACCCCGGAGGTGTCCCCCGAGGACTTCTTCGCCAAGGAGGCCCTTTTGGCCTACGCCCAGCCCGTGCTGGCCCTGATGCAACAGGTGATCGCCGAGGCCAAGGTGGACCTGGTGGGGGAAAGGGCCATCGTGCGCCGGCGGGAGAGCAACCTGGGGAACCTGATCGCCGACGGCATGGTCTGGAAGACCAAAAACGCAGGGGTGCAGATCGCCTTGCAAAATGGGGGCGGCATCCGCGCCTCCATCCCCAAGGGCCCCATCACCGTGGGCAAGGTATACGAGGTGCTCCCCTTTGGCAACACCTTGGTGGTGATGGACCTGAAGGGCAAGGAGATCAAGGCGGCCTTGGAAAACGGGGTTTCCCAGTGGGAGCAGACGGCGGGGCGCTTCCTGCAGGTCTCCGGCCTCCGCTACGCCTTTGACCTCTCCCGTCCGGTGGGAAACCGGGTGGTACGGGTGGAGGTGAAGGCGGAAAAGGGGTACGTGCCCTTGGACCTCGAGGCCACCTACCGGGTGGTGGTCAACAACTTCATCGCCGCCGGCGGGGACGGCTTCAGCGTCCTCAAGGAGGCCCAGGGCTACCGGGTGGACACCGGCTTCAGCGACGCCGAGAGCTTTATGGACTACCTCAAGGAGCTCAAGGTGGTGGAGGCGGGCCTCGAGGGGCGGATTGAGGTCCTGAACGAGCCCAAGGGGGAGCGCCCCGCCTACTGGGCCTACCGGGTGCCGGGTCGGGTGGGAGTGTAGGGGTGGAAAAGCCCCGGGAGGGGATAGGCCCCCTTCCCGGGGTTTTCCACAGCCCTAGCCTTTGGTGGGGATTAGGACCAGGACGGGATCCCCCACCCGCACCACCCCGCCCTCCAGGACCCGGGCGTAAAGCCCTCGGCCCCCATAGAGGAGCTTGGGCAGGCGCAGGTCAAACTGGGAGAGGCTCTTGCACACGGTGCAGACCTGGGAAAGTTCCAAAAGCGCCTCCCCCACCCGGAGCTTTGCCCCCAAAGGAAGCGTATGGGGGTCCAGGTCCAAAAGGAGGTTTTCGCCCAAGGCGCCGTAGGGGAGATTTATCCCCGCCTTGTAGGCCTTTTCGTAGGCGGCGAGCCCCGCCACCAGAACTGCTCGGTCGGGGTCCAGGCCGGCGTGGCGGTCCCCCTTGGCGCCCACGCCCGCCACGAGTTCCAAAACCTCCACCTGGGGCTTGGGGAGGCCTTTCCCCAGGCCCAGGTGGAGGGAGAGGATGCGGTTCATTCCTTGCGCGTTTCCGGGGTGTAGTGGGCCTGCAGATAAGCCAGGATCTTCTCCGCCACGTCGGCGGGTATCCACTTCTCAGCCCCGTAGGTTTTCAGCATCTTGTCCATGGTGGGCTTCCAGTTGGCAAGAGGGGGTTGCATGGTGATGTAAGTGACGCTGTGACAAATAGAGCAGTAGCTCATGACAAGTTCTTTGCCCTCCCCTTCCGCCAGCTCTGCCGTGTAGGTGGGCAAAGGGCCAATGTTGATGGTGGAACCTCCTCCAGGGGCCGCTGGGGCGGGTTGCAGGATCAGGCCGAGGGTGCCTCCTGTCCACTGCCCTGCTACCGTGCCAGGGACCTCTGCCGCCACCAGCCCCAGTCCCAGCAAAATTCCGAAGAACGCCACGCGCTTTTTCATCCCGTCCTCCTACTTGGCCGCCAGGACCACCACTTCCTGGCGCTCAATCTTGTTCCAGAGGTAGCCGCCGGGGTTCCACACGGGGGCATCGGGCTGCGTATTGCCCTTCTCGTCCGTGGCCCGCACCGCAATCACGTAGTTCCCGGGCTGGCTGGGTCGCCAGGTGAACTCAAAGGTGCGGAAAGAGTACTTGCCGTAGTCGGCCCCCAGAACCGCTGGCCGCCACGTCTTGCCGTCGTCGGTGGAAATCTCCACTTTCACCACCTTGCCATGGCCGCTAAAGGCCACGCCCCGGATCTTGACGGGCATGCCCACCACCAAGGGGCTCGTGCCATCAGGGTCTATGATGAACGAGCGCACGGGCATGTTGAAGTGGCCGATGGGAACGGTTTTGACCTGCCCCGCGGCCACGGCCTCGGGGGTGGTGGAGCCGTTGGGGGTGTCGGGCACTCTGTAAGCGGTGGCCATCCAGAAGTTCTTGTCGGGCTCAGTAAGGGCGCGGATCCAAGTGACGTGCTTGAGCCAATAGGTGGCGAACTTGCCCGGCACCACCAGGCGCACGGGGAAGCCGTTGAGCATGGGCAGGGGCTCCCCGTTCATGGCATACGCCAGGATGGTTTCCTCCACCACGGGGTCGTCCAGATCCAGGGACTTCATAAACCGCCCCGAGCCCAAATTTTCTGGCCCTTTGCCGCGGTCTAGACCCTCAAACTGGATCTGCACCGTGCCCGGCTTTACACCGGCAGCTTCCAGGAGGTCTTTCAAGCGAACGCCGGTCCAGAGGGCGTTGCCCATGGCCCCGTTGCCCCACTGGCCACCGGCGACCCGGGGTTGGAAGCGGCTTCGGGAGTTGCCGGAGCACTGGTTGACGGCGGCGATGGAAACCGGCTTGAACTTGGTGAGGAGGTCTTCCAAGGAAAGCTCCAAGGGCCGTTCAAAATTGCCCTCGAACTTTAGCCGCCACTGGGAAAGGTCGATCTGGTTGGGGATCTCGTCCAGGTGGTACCGGACGTAGAAGGCTTCGTTGGGCGTGAAGACGGTGCGGAAGTAATGTCGGGGCGTTTCCAACTGGACGGGGCGGTCGGTCATCCGCAGAAGGGGCAACTTCTGGGGATAAATCGCGTAGGGGTGCACCCCGTTCCAGTAGGGGTTGGGGCCGGGCCCGGTAAAAGATGGAATGGGCGTTTCCGCTTGCGCGGAGGTTTGGGCCAAAGCGGGCTTCAGGAGCGCCGCCGCCCCACCTGCGCCCAAGAGCTTGAGCAAGAACCGCCTATTAATACCTTTTTCCATGGGTGCCTCCCTTCGGGACAAAAGTACCTTACCCAGGTTAGCTAAAAGATGTCAATACCCCCTGGCCAAGCGGCATAATAAGAGGCATGCTCAAGGGCGAAGGCCCTGGCCCACTACCCCCGCTCCTTCAGCAGTACGTGGAGCTTCGGGACCGCTACCCCGACTACCTCCTCCTCTTCCAGGTGGGGGACTTTTACGAGTGCTTTGGCGAGGACGCAGAGCGCCTGGCCCGCGCTCTAGGCCTGGTTCTCACCCACAAGACCAGCAAGGACTTCACCACCCCCATGGCGGGCATCCCCATCCGGGCCTTTGACGCCTACGCCGAGCGCCTCCTAAAGATGGGCTTCCGCCTGGCGGTGGCGGACCAGGTGGAGCCGGCGGAGGAGGCGGAGGGGCTGGTGCGGCGGGAAGTGACCCAGCTTTTAACCCCCGGCACCTTGGTGCAGGAAACCCTCCTCCCCAAGGAGGCCAACTACCTGGCGGCCATCGCCACGGGCGACGGGTGGGGCCTAGCCTTTTTGGACGTGTCCACGGGGGAGTTCAAGGGGACCCTTCTCAGGAGCAAGAGCGCCCTTTACGACGAGCTTTTTCGCCACCGGCCTGCCGAGGTTCTTTTAGCCCCGGAGCTCCGGGAAAACGAGGCCTTTTTGGCGGAGTTCCGCAAGCGCTTCCCCGTGATGCTCTCCGAGGCCCCCTTTGACCCGGAAGGGGAGGGCCCCTTGGCCCTAAGGCGGGCTCAGGGAGCGCTTTTGGCCTACGCCCGCTCCACCCAGGGCGGGGCCTTGAGCGTGCAGCCTTTCCGCTATTACGACCCCGGGGCCTTCGTGCGCCTGCCCGAGGCCACCCTGCGGGCCTTGGAGGTCTTTGAGCCCCTAAGGGGGCAGGACACTCTCTTCGCCGTCTTGGACGAGACGCGGACCGCCCCGGGCAGGCGGCTACTCCAAAGCTGGCTCCGCCATCCCCTTCTGGAGCGGGGCCCTTTAGAGGCCCGGCTGGACCGGGTGGAGCGCTTCGTGCGGGAGGGGGCCTTAAGGGAGGGGGTGCGGCGCCTCCTCTTCCGTCTGGCCGATTTGGAGCGGCTCGCCACCCGGCTGGAGCTGGGGCGGGCTGGTCCCCGCGACCTCGCCGCCCTAAGGCGGAGCCTGGAGATCCTGCCGGAGCTCAATGCCCTTTTGGGGGAGGAGGCCATCCTGCCCGATCTGGGCGCTTTGCGGGAGGACCTAAAGGCGGCCTTGGTGGACGAGCCACCTTTAAAGCTTTCCGAGGGGGGGCTCATCCGCGAGGGGTACGACCCGGACCTGGACGCCCTAAAGCGGGCCCACGCCGAGGGGGTGGCCTACTTTGTGGCCCTGGAGGAGGCGGAGAAGGAGAGGACCGGCATCCCCACCCTCAGGGTGGGCTACAACGCCGTCTTCGGCTACTACCTCGAGGTCACCCGCCCCTACTACGAACGGGTGCCCAAGGAGTACCGCGCGGTGCAGACGCTAAAGGACCGGCAGCGCTACACCCTGCCGGAGATGAAGGAAAAGGAAAGGGAGCTTTACCGCCTGGAGGCCCTGATCCGCCGCCGGGAGGAGGAGGTCTTCTTGGCGGTGCGGGAACGGGCCAAGAAGGAGGCGGAGGCCCTAAGGGAGGCGGCCAGGGTCCTGGCGGAGCTGGACGTCTTCGCCGCCTTGGCCGAGGTGGCGGTGCGCCACGGCTACACCAGGCCCCGCTTCGGGGAGCGGCTTTGCATCCGGGCGGGGCGCCACCCGGTGGTGGAAAGGCGCACGGAGTTCGTGTCCAACGACCTGGAGATGGCCCACGAGCTCGTCCTGGTCACGGGGCCCAACATGGCGGGCAAGAGCACCTTCCTCCGCCAGACCGCCCTCATCGCCCTCCTGGCCCAGATGGGGAGCTTCGTGCCGGCGGAGGAGGCGGAGCTCCCCCTTTTTGACCGCATCCTCACCCGCATTGGGGCCTCCGACGACCTGGCGGGGGGGAAGAGCACCTTCATGGTGGAGATGGAGGAGGTGGCCCTAATCCTGAAGGAGGCCACCCAGGATAGCCTCGTCCTCCTGGACGAGGTGGGGCGGGGAACGAGCAGCCTGGACGGCCTGGCCATCGCCACCGCCGTCGCAGAGGCCCTGCACGAAAGGCGGTGCTACGCCCTTTTTGCCACCCACTACTTTGAGCTCACCGCCCTCTCCCTGCCCCGCCTTAAAAACCTTCACGTGGCGGCCAAGGAGGAGGAGGGGGGGCTCGTCTTCTACCACCAGGTCCTCCCCGGGCCCGCCTCCAAGAGCTATGGGGTGGAGGTGGCCAGGATGGCGGGGCTTCCCGAGGAGGTGGTGGAGCGGGCCAAGGCCCTCCTCCAGGCCATGGCGGCGCGGCGGGAAGGCGCTTTGGAGGAGGTCTTGGATCGGCTCCTTGCCCTGGACCCCGACCGACTCACCCCCCTCGAGGCCCTAAAGCTCCTCGGGGAGCTCAAGGCCTTGGCCCTGGGTGCGCCCTTGGGTAGCATGAAGGGGTGATCCGCCCCCTGCCGCCCGAGCTAAAAGGCCTCCTGGCCCGGGGCGAGGTGCTCCTTTCCGTGAAGGACGCGGTGCGGGAGCTTTTGGAAAACGCCCTGGACGCCGGGGCCAAGCGGGTGAAGGTGGAGCTTTGGGGTGGGGGCTTGGAAAGGCTTGTGGTGGAGGACGACGGGGAGGGCATCCCCTACGAGGAGCTTCCCCTCGCCGTGGAGCCCTTTGCCACCAGCAAGCTCCAAGACCCAGGGGCCATCCGCACCCTGGGCTTCCGGGGCCAAGCCCTTTACGCCCTGAGGCAGGCCGCCACCCTGCGCCTCCGCTCCCGGCCCAGGGGACAGCTTGGGGGCGGGCTTCTCCTCGCCCGGGGGGAGGGGGTGGCGGTGCGGCCCGTCCCGGCGCCCCCCGGCACCCGGGTGGAGGTGGTGGGCCTCTTTGCGGGAGAGGGGCGGGACCCAGCACGGGAGGCGCGGGAGGTCCAGGTCCTTCTCAAGCGCTACCTCCTCCACCACCCCCACTTGGTCCTGGCCCTTTTCGTGGAGGGGGAGGCCAGGCTCCTCTTCCCGGGGGCGGGGCTTAAGGAGGCGGCCCGCCTGGCCTTTGGCCGGGTGATGGCGGAAAGGCTTTTCCCCCTGGAGAAGCGGGCCCGGGAGATGGCCCTCTGGGGGCTGCTTTCCGGGCCCCAGGCCTCCCGCACTCGGGAGGACGCCCTCTTCCTTGCGGTGAACGGCCGCCCCGTGGCCTTTCCCCCGGGGCTTTTGAAGGCGGTGCGCCGGGCCTACAAGGAACTTCTTCCTGAAGGGCACTACCCCGTGGGCGTGCTCAACCTCACCCTGCCGCCTGGCCTTTACCGCCTGCGCCTGGACGCAAGAAAGGAGGAGGTGGCCTTAAGCCCTGAGGTGGAGGCCTTCCTGGAGGAGGCCATCCGGGAGGCTTTGGCGGGGAAAAACTTGGCCCGGCTTCTCCCCGAGCCCAAGCCCCTCGCTCCCCTTACCCCCCCCACGCCCTCCGGGCTGCCTCGGCTTCGCTATTTGGGGCAGTTCCGGGACAGCTACCTCCTGGCGGAGGGAGGGGACACCCTTTACGTGGTGGACCAGCACGCCGCCCACGAGCGCATCCTTTACGAGGACTTCTTGCGCCGCTTGGCAGAGGAGGGCCTCGCCCCCTTGCCCTACCCGGTGCTGGTGGAGCTCACCCCGGAGGAGGCCCTCCTCCTGCCCGAGGCGGAGGGGCTCTTCACCTTTGAGCCTTTTGGGCCGCAAAGGGTGCGCCTCCTGCGGGCGCCATCCTTCCTCCATCCCTACCCCTTCCTCCTCCCCGAGGTCTTCCGCGAGGCCTTGCGGGGGGAAGGAAGGAGCTTAAAGGGCCTCTTGGCCCGCTTGGCCTGCCTTCCCGCCATCAAGGCGGGCCACCCCTTGGGCCGGGTTCAGGGGCAAGCCCTTTTGGACGCCCTTCTCGCCTGCGAAACCCCTTGGGTCTGCCCCCACGGGCGGCCCCTGATCCTGGCCCTCAAGGAAGAGGAGCTCCTCCGCCGCTTTGGCCGCCGCTCGGGGGCGAGGGGAGGAGAAGAAGCCCGTCCTCATCCGCCACCAGATAGCTTCCCGGAAGCACCGTCCCCCAAGGAAGGCTAAGGGGCACGTCCACCTCGCCCTTGCCTTCCTTGGCGCTCTTCTTGGGGGTGGCGGCCAGGGCCAAGACGCCTAGGGGGAGGGCGGCGAGCTCGGCGGTGTCCCGCACCGCCCCGTGGACCACCACCCCGGCCCAGCCCCGTTCCCAGGCGAGCCGGGCCAGGTTGCCCCCCAAAAGGGCGGTGCGCAGGGAACCTCCCCCGTCCACGAAGAGCACCTCTCCCCCGCCTTCCTCCAGGATCTGGCGCACCAGGGCGTTGTCCTCGAGGACCTTTAGGGTCCGCACCCGGCCAGCAAAGCGCCGCTTCCCGCCGAAGGCCTGGTAGACCATGGGAACCGCCACCGCCTCGGGGTGGAGGTCGGAAAGGTCCGTGGTGGAAAGCTCCATGGGGATATAGTAGCCGGCATGGAGGCCAGGCTCCTCATCACCTGCCCCGACCGGCCCGGCATCGTGGCGGCGGTTTCCAGCTTCCTCTACGCCCATGGGGCCAACATCACGGATTTGCAGCAGCACTCCACCGACCCCGAAGGGGGCACCTTCTTCATGCGCCTCGCCTTCGCCACCCCCCACCTGGACCTCTCCCGCCCCGCCTTGGAGCGGGCCTTCCAGGAGGTGGTGGCGGAGCGCTTCGGCATGCGTTGGCGCATCGCCTACGCCTCGGAGCGGAAGAAGGCAGCCATTCTGGTTTCCAAGCCCGCCCACGCCCTTTTGGAACTCCTTTGGCGCTACCGGGTGAGGGAGCTTCCCATGGACCTGCGCCTGGTGATCTCCAACCACCCCGACCACCGGGAGGAGGTGGAGCGCTTCGGCATTCCCTACCACCATGTGCCCGTGGAGCCGGGCGGGAAGGAGGCGGCGGAAGACCGGATCCTTGCCCTTTTGGAAGGGGAAGGGGTGGAGCTCGTGATCCTCGCCCGCTACATGCAAGTCCTCTCGCCCCGCTTTGTGGAGCGCTACCCCATGGGGATCATCAACATCCACCACTCCTTCCTGCCCGCCTTCGCCGGGGCCAACCCCTACCGCCAGGCTTATGAACGGGGGGTGAAGCTCATCGGGGCCACGGCCCACTACGTCACGGAGGAGCTGGACGCCGGGCCCATCATTGAGCAGGACGTGGTGCGGGTCTCCCACCGCCACTCCGTGGCGGAGATGCGGCGGCTTGGCCAGGAGCTGGAGCGCACGGTCCTGGCTCGGGCGGTGCGCTGGCACCTGGAGGACCGGATCATCGTCCACGGCAACAAGACGGTGGTCTTCGTCTAATCGCCTCCTAACCGGGGGGGCGTAGGGTGGAAGGAGGAGGTGAGGCATGAACCTTGGCCGTTCCTTCGTGGGTTTCTTGGCCTTGGCCCTCATGGCGGGGGCCGTGCTTTGGTGGGGGATTTCCAACAGCCAGGCTCCAAGCGCCCAACCCCCCAAAGCTCCCACCGCCGAGGGCGGGCTTTTGGAGTACGAGCGGAACACCGTGGAGATCGTGGAGAAGTACGGGGACGGGGTGGTCTACGTGGCCGTGGTGACCCGGCCGCAAAACGTCCAGCTTCCCCCGGGCTTTGAGTCCTTCGCTCCCTTTCTCCAGATGCCGCCCCAGGAGGGCACGGGCTCGGGCTTCGTCATAGACAAGGAAGGGTACATCCTCACCAACTACCACGTGGTGGAAGGGGCGAGCCGCATCACGGTGAAGTTCCACAGCGACCCCAAGGAGTACCAGGCCCGTCTCGTGGGGGCGGCTCCGCCCTTGGACCTGGCCCTCCTCAAGGTGGACGCCCCCAAGGATAGGCTCGTGCCCCTGGTCCTCGGGGACTCGGATCGGATCCGGGTGGGGCAGAAGGCCATCGCCATGGGCAACCCCTTTGGGCTGGAGTTCACCGTGACCCAGGGGATCGTCTCCGCCATACGGGAGAACCCCGGGGCCATTGGGGACGATTCCGGCCTGGTACCCCAGGTGATCCAGACGGACGCCGCCATCAACCCGGGGAACTCCGGGGGGCCCCTTTTGAACTCCCGGGGCGAGGTGATCGGCATCAACACCGCCATTTTCACCCCCTCAGGCCAGTTCGGCGCCGCCCAGTTCGCCGGGGTGGGGTTCGCCCTGCCCATCAACCTGGTGAAGCAGTACCTGCCCGAGCTTAGGGCGGGGAAAACCTTGACCGCCGAGGAGATTATCCGGAGTCGCCCCAGGCTAGGGGTTTCCCTCATTCCCCTTTCCCTCTATCCGGAAAGGCTCAGGCAGCAGTACGGCCTGCCCGCCACGGGGCTCATGGTGCAGGAGGTGGAGCGGAATAGCCCCGCGGCCCGGGCGGGCCTCAAGGCCCCAAGCCGCTTCGCCTACATCCAGCTTCCCACCGGGGAGACCCTGCAGGTGGGGGTGGACGGGGACGTGCTCCTAAAGGCGGACGGGGTGCCCCTCACCTCCATCGCCCAGCTCCGCCAGGTGCTCTACGGGAAGAAGCCGGGGGAGGCGGTGGCCCTCGAGGTCTTCCGCCAGGGGAAAACCCTTACCGTAAGGGTGGTGCCCCAGGTGATGCGCTAAGGGGGCCAAAGGAGCCGGACCCTTAGGCACCCTCCCACCGCCTGGAACCACCGCCCTCCCAGGGCCAGGGCCAGGCCCACCTCCGAGCAGTAGCGGAGCTCTTTGCGCCGCTCCCGGGCTAAGCGCTCGTTCCACGGGTACTCGCCCCCCGTGTAGTAGGCTTCCGTCTCGGGGTCGGTGAAGGCCCGGAAGCCTTGGAAGGCCCAGAGGGGGTGGAACTCCAGGAGGACGGGCTTCCCCGTCACGGAGTTCACAAACTCCACCCGCACTTCCTGCCAGGGACCAAGGAGGATAAGCCTCCTGCTCTCAGGGCCTTCCACCTCCACCACCCGCAAAGAGGCCAAAACGAGGAGGGAAAGCCAAAAGGCCCAGCTCGCAAGGAGCCGGGCCGGAAGCTTCTTGGCCAGCATGCCCCTACTTCAGGGCCCCGATCTCGCGGAAGTAGCGCAGAGCTCCCTCGTGGTAGGGGATGGTGCCCCCCACGAAGCGCACGGCGTTTTCCGGGGAGGTGTCCTTGGCGGCGGCCACCGCTTGGCGCAGGGCGGGAAGGTTCTCAAAGGTGGCCTTGGTGAGGGCGTAAGCGGCCTCCGCGGGGAGGCTTTCCGGGCAGAGGAAGAGGTTCCAGAAGGTGAGGGTGGGGGTGTCGGCCCGGGTGCCGTAGACGCTTTTGGGGATAACCCCGGGGCCCGCAAGGCCGGGGAAGTGGCGGGTGAAGGTCTGGACCACGGTGCTCTTGGGGTCTAGGGGTACCAAGTAGATCCTCTGCCCCTTCCGGGCCAGGGCGGCGGAAAGCTCCGTGATGGCCCCCGTGGGCAGGCCCCCCGACCAGAAGAAAGCGTCAATGCTCCCCTCAGAGAGGGCATTGGCGCTTTCCTGTGCCCCCAAACGCTCCTGCTTGGCGAAGTCCTTGGGGCTAAGCCCCGCCGCCTGCAGGACCAAAAGCGCCTCCACCTCTGTGCCGGAGCCCGGGGCCCCCGTGGAGACCCGCTTGCCCTTCAGGTCCTGCACCACCCGGATGCCCGAGCCTTCCCGGGTGACGAGGTGGAGGTAGTTGGGGTACATGGCGAAGAGAATGCGGGCGCTTTTGGCGGGCCGCTCCCGGAAGCGCTCGTGCTGGCCTGTGTAGGCCAGGTAGGCGGAGTCGGGCAAGACGGTGCCGCAGTAGTAAGTGCCCCCGCCGGTGCGGGTTTCCAGGAGGAGGAGGTTGTCTATGGAGGCCGCAGTCTGGATGGCCTGGGCCTCGGCCACCCCCGCCTTGTTCCAGATCTCCGCCAAGGTGGTGCCGTAGTAGAAGTAGACCCCCCCCACCCCGCCGGTGGCGATGACCACCCGGGGTTTCTGGGCCACGGCCATCCCTAAGAGGGCTACCAGGAGGAGAACCCTTCTCATCGCTTTACCCCCTTTCTGGGGCTACGCTACCCCTTTTCCTACGGCGACGTCAAGCCCTTGGGCTTCATGAAGAAGGGAAGCCCCAGGAGGAAGGCGAGGAGGTTGAGGAGCGTGTGGGGGATGAAGAGGAGCAGGGCCAGGATCCCTAGGGCCCAGGCTTCCCAGCGCTTCAGGACCCGCCGGGTGTAGCCAACGCCGGAGGCGGAGAGGTAGATGATGCCCGCGGCCACGGCCAGGAAGCGCTCCAGGATCATGGGCCACGCTTCGCCGGGTGGGGAGTTTTCTAGGACGGGAACGATGAGGAGGGCGGTGCCGGCGTAGGAGAAGAGGAAGAAGAAGCCCACCAGGTACTTCGCAAGGGCCACCCGGGCGGCGTAGACCCCGGTCCGCAAGGGGTTGGTGCCGAAGACGCTGGCAGCGGCGTAGGCGGAAAGGGCCACGGGCGGGGTCACGTCGGCCAGGACGGCGTAGTAGAAGAGGAACATGTGGGTGGCGAGGAGGGCGGCGGAGTCGGGGATGCCGTTTTGCTTGGCCAGGGTGATGATGGCGGGGGCGGTGAGGGCGGAGGTGAGGACGTAGGTGGCGGTGGGGGGCACGCCCATGCCCAGGACCAGGCTGAAGAGGGCGGTGATGAGGGTGGCGAGGAGGAGGCTTTCCCCGGAAACCTGCTGCAGGAGCTGGCTGAACTTGGAGGGCAGGCCGGAGATGACCATCATGGCGAAGATGAGGTTGGCGGCGGTGACGGCGGCGCCGATAGGGAGGAGGGTGCGGAAGCCCTCGGCGAGGCCCTGGAAGATGGGGGCGATGCCCCTAGGCCTCAAGGTGGGGTCCAGGTAGGCGAGGAGGACGAAGAGGACCAGGGCCGAGCTGGCGGCGGTGCTCACCTCGTAGCCCAGGTAGAGCATGGCGATGATGAGGAGGATGGGGAGGAAGATGATGGAGTAGCGCAAGGCATAGGCCCGGCGGCTCATGCCGAGCTCCGCCCCCACCGGGGGGAGCTTCGCTTTGCGGGAGTAGAACTCGTTAAAGGCCAGGACGGCGGTGAGGTAAAGGAGGGCGGGGCCTATGGCCATGAGGGCCACCTTGAGGTAAGGGATCTGCAAGACCTCCGCCATGATGAAGGCGATGGAACCCAGGACCGGGGGGGTGATGAGGGCGATGGTGCCGGCGGTGGCCACGAGGCCGGCGGCGGTGAGCCTGTCGTAGCCGGCTTTTTCGTAGAGGGGCTTGGTGAGGGCGGCCACGAACTGGGTGTCCGCGGCCCCCGAGCCGGAGAACATCCCCATGAAGATGCTGGCGAGCCCCGTGACCCGCCCCGGGGTGGCGGGGTGCTTGCCCACCAGGGCCAGGGCCAGGTTGGCCACCACCCGGCCCAGGCCCAGGGCTCCGATCATGCCGGAAAGCAGGGTGAAGTAGACCAGGTACTTGGCGGAGACCCCGGTGATGAGGCCGTAGATGCCCGCCTCGGTTTCGTTGAAGGTCTTGCCCAGGAGGAGGTCAATCCCCTGCTTGGTGCCCTTAAAGGGCCCGGGAAAGACGTCGGCGTAGAGGTTGTAGCTGAAGAAGAAGAGGACCAAAACGGGCATCACCGGGCCCAGGAGGCGGTAGACGAGGCCCAGGACCAGCATGATGAGGCCGAAGGACATGGCCATGTCCCAGGGGGCGGGGAGGACGGCCCGGTAGACGAGCTCTTCAAAGTGGCGGAGTTGGTAGAGGGTGGGGAAAAGGGCGAGGAGGACGGCGAGGAGGTCGGCGGGGCGCTTGAGGGGAGGGAGGAGGGCGGGAAGGGTGGCCACCGCCCAGTAGAGGAGGCCCAGGGCCTTGGCCGCCGGGGGGAGCTCCACCCCGGGGATGCCCGGGAAGAGGAAGTGGTAGAGGGGGATGAGGGTGAAGAGGAAGTAGACCCAGGCGCCCAGGGTGCGCTTCCTCGGAAGATAAAAGGAGACGAGGTAGCCTCCCACGAGGAGGAAGAGGACGTGGGTGCTCCGCTCGAGCTGGACAATGTCCAGGATGGGGATGTCCGCTTTGGCCAAGGGGGTGAAGGGGTGGAGGACCAGGTAGAGGCTATAAAGGGCCCCCAGGACCAGGATCCAGTCCGTGAGGCGGCCTAGGGGGGTTTGGGGGGTTCTGGGGTGTTCCAGCTCCATGGCTTAGCCTCCAAAAGGCCCGGGGCCTGGGAGGTCCCAGGCCACCCGGGCGCCACGAGGATCACTTGATGAGGCCTTTCTCCTTCAGGTACCGCTCGGCCCCGGGATGGAAGGGGATGGGGAGCTTGCCGTAAAGCTTGGCGGTGGCCTCGAGGCTCGTGTCCTTGGCCGCGGCCACGGCGGTGCGCAGGGTGTCCAGGTTCTCAAACACCGCCTTGGTGATGCCGTAGGCCGCCTCGGCGGGAAGGCTGTCCGGGCAGACCACGATGTTGCCCGTGGCCAGGCCGGGGACGTCCGTACGGGTGTTGTACACGCTCTTGGGCACCCGGTAAGGATCCACCAGGCCGGGGAAGCGCTTCATGACCACCTGGGCCGTGGTGCTCTTGGGGTCAATGGGCACCAGGTGGACCCGGTCCCCCTTGCGGGCCAGGGTCTGGGAAAGCTCCACGATGGAGCCCGTGGGCACGCCTCCCACCCAGAAGAAGGCGTCCAGGGTGCCCTCCGCCAGGGCCTTGGCCCCCTCGGCCACGGGGAGGCGCTCCCGCTTGGCGAAGGTTTCCGGCTTCACCCCCGCCCCTTGCAGGACCAAAAGGGCCAGGTTTTCCGTGCTGGAGCCGGGCTGGCCCGTGGAAACCCGCTTGCCCTTCAGGTCCTGGACCACCTTGATGCCGCTCTTCTCGGTGGTGACGATGTGGATAAAGGAGGGGTACATGTAGAACAGGACCCGCTGGTTCTTGGCCGGCCGCTCCTTGAAGCGGGGCTCCTCCCCGGTATAAGCCAAGTAGGCGGAGTCCGTGGTGGTGAGGGCGCAGTAGTAGGTGCCCCCGCCCGTGCGGTCGCGGAGGAGTTGCAGGTTATCGTAGGAACCCCCGGTCTGCACCGGCTGGGCCTCCACCACCCCGGCCTTGTTCAGGATGTCGGCCAGGGCGGTGCCGTAGTAGAAGAAGACTCCCCCGGTGCTTCCCGTGCCGATGGCCACCCGGGGCTTCTGGGCAAGGCCCAATCCCAGGACCAACAAACCGATAAGGACCAAAGCTCGCTTCATGGGCACCTCCCGCATACTTTTGCGCCCCTAACCTACCCCACCCCCCTAGGCCTGTCAAGCCCAAGAAGCCGCACCTGGAAGGCCCTTAAGAGGTCCGTTTTGCTCAAGACCCCCACAAGCCTTTCCCCTTCCACCACCAGGGCCCGGACATATCCCCTTTCCGCCATGCGTTCCAAGGCGGCCAGGGCTTCCTCTTCCGGGGAGAGAAGGAGGGGCGCTTGCAGGTAGCGGGTCACGGGGGCCAAGGGGTCGGCCCCCTCCAAACCCTCCAGCCCCACCACCCCAAGGACCCTTTCCCCCTCCACCACGGGAAAGCCGGAAACCTTGTGGTGGAGGGCGAGGCGCACGGCCTCCGCCACGGGAAGGTCGGGGGGGAGGACGATGGGGTCAGGGGTCATGAGGTCCCGCACCCGAAGCCCTTCCAAGGCCTGGGCGAGGAGGGTGGCCTCCGCCTCGGCCCGGGAGGCCATGTAGACGAAAAAGGCGATGAGGACCAGAAAGGGGTTGAGGGCCAGAAGGCCGAAAAGCCCCAGGGCCAGGGCCACCGCCTGGCTTAGGGCCGCCGCCTGCTGGGTGGCCTTGGCGTAGGGCTTCCTTAGGGAGAGGAGGGCGCGGTAAACCCGCCCCCCGTCCAGGGGCAGGGCGGGGAGGAGGTTGAAGAGGGCCAGCATGAGGTTCACCAAGGCCAGGTGGTGGGTGAGGAACCCCAAGGCGCCGGAGGGTGCTTTTACGAGGTGGAAGAGGAGGGCCAAAACGAGGCTCACCGCCGGGCCCGCCAGGGCTATGGCGAGCTCTTTGGCGGGCTCCTTGGGGAGCCTTTCCATCTGGGCCACCCCGCCCAAAAGCCAAAGGGTGATGCGCCGGGTCGCCACCCCAAAGCGCCTTGCGGTGAGGGCGTGGCCGAGCTCGTGGAGGAGCACGGAAAGGAAAAGCCCAAGGGCAGCCGAAAGCCCCAAGAGGAAGGGCCAAGGCCCTTCCAGGAGGCCTGGGTCTTGGGGGAGGCCGAAGAGCTCCAGATAGAGGGGAAGGTTCCGCCCGATGAGGAAGGCCAGAAGGGGAAGGACCAAGAGGAAGGAGGGGTCTAGGTAAAGGGGGATGCCAAAGAGGCGGAAGAGGAAAATCCCGCGCCCCGCCATGCCTCAGTATAGGTCCGCCGGTAGGGGCTTCGCCTTGATAATGACCGGTCAGTCAGAGGTAGGATGGAGGGGTGCTGGCCCTCGCCCTCCTCCAAGACCCCCGCTACCGCGCCTACTGGCTCGCCCTCTTCACCTCCCAGATGGGCACCTGGATGCAGTCGGCGGCCCAGGCCTGGCTTGTCCTCCTCCTCACGGGGAGCGCGGAGCGGCTCGGGCTCGTGGTGGCCTTGCAGTTCCTGCCCTCCCTCCTCTTCTCCTTGCCCGCCGGGGTCCTGGCGGACCGCTACCCCAAGCGGAACCTCCTCCTCCTCACCCAGGGGGGGATGATGCTCCTCGCCCTCCTCATGGCCGTCCTCATCCTCACGGGGGCGGTGCGCTACGGGCATGTGCTCCTCTTCGCCTTCCTCTATGGGGCCCTAAACGCCATGGACCAGCCCGTGCGCCAAAGCTTCACCGTGGAGCTGGCGGGGCGGGAGCGGTATCCCGGGGCCATCGCCCTAAACTCCTTTGGCTTTAACACGAGCCGCCTCCTGGGGCCGGCGCTAGCTGGGGTGCTCATCGCCCTTTACGGGGTGGGGGTGGCCTACCTCGCCAACGCCCTCTCCTTCCTGCCCCTCCTCCTCGTCCTCCTGCGGGTGCCCCCGGGGCCCAGGGGGGAGGAGGGGGATGGGCGGTTCTTGAGGGAGGCCCTCGAGGGCGTCCGCTTCGTCCTGGAGCACCCCCTGGTACGGCGGGTGGTGGGGCTCGTCCTCTTCGCCAGCCTCCTCGGCATGAACTTCCAGACCCTGGTCCCCGCCTACGCCCGGCTTGTCCTGGGGCTTTCCGCCACCGGCTACGGCTTTCTCCTTTCCGCCGTGGGGCTTGGGGCCTTGGGGGCGGCCCTGGTCATGGCCTTCACGGGAAGGCCTAGGCCCGGGCGCCTCCTCCTTGGGGTCTTCGCCCTGGCCCTCGCCCACCTGGGGCTTTTCCTTCCCCACCCCACCTGGGTCCCCCTCTTCCTCGCCCTGGGAGGGTTTGGCATGATCTCCGTCCTCATCAACGCCAACACCTTGGTGCAGCTTTCCGTGCCCGATCGCCTGAGGGGTCGGGTTATGGCGGTCTACAGCCTGGTGATGCTGGGCACGGGGCCCTTGGGGGCTTACCTCACGGGCCTCCTCTTTGAGCTTCTCGGGGGGCGGCTTGCCGCCTTCCTCCTGGGAAGCGCCGTCTTCTTGGTGGGCCTTTACCAGCTTCGGGCCTGGCCTAAGGACGCCAGTCCTCCGGCCTAGGGCCGAGGCCGAGCCGCCAGGCCACCCCCTGGGCCACCCGCTCCCCGGCCCTTCCGTCCCCGTAGGGGTTTTTTGCCCGGCGCATGCGGGCGAGGGCCTCGGGGTCTTCCAGAAGCCCCTTCACCACCCGGTAGACCCCTTCGGGGTCGGTGCCGGCCAGCCTCAGGATGCCCGCCTCCAGCCCCTCGGGCCTTTCCGTGACGTTCCTTAGGACCACCACCGGCACCCCCAAGGCCGCCCCCTCCTCCTGCAGGCCCCCCGAGTCCGTGACCAAAAGGAGGCTTTCCTTCATTAGCGCGGCCATGGGGCCGTACTCCAGGGGGTCTAGGAGGACGAAGTTCCTCACCCCCTTGAGCACCGGGAAGACCGCCTCCCGCACCACGGGGTTCAGGTGCACGGGGTAAACGAAGGTGAGGTGGGGGAAGGCCTCCGCCACCCGCCTTAGGGCCCGGGCCAGCTCGGCGAGGATGGGCCAGTTTTCCCGGCGGTGCATGGTCACGGTGACGTAGGGCCCCGGGGGAAGCCCCTCGGGAAGGCGCCCCAGCTTGGCGGCCAGGAGCACGGCGTCCACCCCGGTCTGCCCCGTGACCAGGATCCCCTCCGCCCGCTTCCCCTCCTTTAGGAGGTTTTCCCGGGCCAAGGGCGTGGGGGCGAAGTCCAGGTCGGTGAGGACGTCGGTGAGGCGGCGGTTGGCCTCCTCAGGGAAGGGCTCCTTGAGGTTGCCGCTCCTAAGCCCCGCCTCCACGTGGCCCACGGGGATTCCTTCCAAGAAGGCGGCCCAGGCCACGGCGAAGGTGGTGAGGGTGTCCCCGTGCACCAAGACGTAGTCCGCCCGCATCTCCTTTAGCGCCCTGGCCGCTTGGGGAAGGATCCGGGCCGCCAGGTCGGGGAGGGCCTGGCGCTCTTGCATCACGTCCAGGTTCCGGTCCTCTGGGATGCCGAAAAGGCTCAGGGCCTGCCTTAACTGCTCCCGGTGTTGCCCCGTGAGGAGGACGAGGGGGGTGAGGTGGGGGATGGTCTTTAGGGCTAGGTACACCGGGGCCATCTTGGTGGCCTCGGGCCGGGTGCCGAAGGCCAAGACCACGCGCTTCATTCGCCCCTCCATAGCGCCCGCAGGCGGCGGTAGGTGACCCAGGAAAGGCCAAAGAGGGTGGCGAGGAGGCTCGCCCCTATGGCTTCCCCGGGCATTCGGAGGTAAAGCATGGCGAGGAGGTTAAAGAGGAGGGCCACGCTCCAAAGGGCGAAGGCCACCCGGCGCTGGGAAAGCCCCCGGGAGAGGAGGTGGTGGTGGATGTGGTCCTTGCCCGGGGTGGAGAGGGGGTTTTGCCGCCGAAGGAGCCTTCGCACCACCACCTGGGTGGTGTCCAGGATGGGTAGGAGCAGGAAGAGCATGGGGGGAAGGAGGCCCAAGAAGGTGGTGAGCTTGAGGTTGCCCAAAAGGGCGGTGGCCGCCAGGGTGTAGCCCAGGAAGTAGGCCCCGGCGTCCCCCAGGATGATGCGGCTTGGGTGGAGGTTGTGCCGCAAAAACCCAAGGGCGGCCCCCGCCAAGGCGGCGAGGACCAGGGTGCCCGCGGCCCAGAAGGGGAACTGGGCGGAGACGAAGAGGAGGCTTACGGCGCTGATGTAGGCGATGCCTCCAGCGAGGCCGTCCAGGCCGTCCATGAGGTTTAGGGCGTTGGTGATGCCCACCACCCAAAGCCAGGTGAGGAAGAGCCCCAAGGCGGGGTCCAAGGGGGTGCCGAAGGCGGCCTCAAAGCGCACCCCCACCGCCATGAGGAGGAGGGCGGCCAGGGTTTGCACAAAGAGGCGGAAGAGGGGCGGAAGGCCGAACTGGTCGTCGATGAAGCCCACCAGGACCAGCCAGGCCCCGCCCAGGAGGATGGCCAGGACCTGGATGAGGACGCTTTCCACCAGGATGGGCCGGAGGAAGGCCGCGGCCACCAGGGCCAGCACCACCCCGGCATAGACGGCAAGCCCCCCGGCGTTGGGCAAGGGCTCCCGGTTGAGCCGGCGCTCGTTGGGCAGGTCGGCCCAGCCCACCTTGAGGGCGAAGCGGCGCACGTGGGGAAGGAAGCGCCAGGTGAAGAAAAGGGCCAGAAAAAAGGCGAAGGCCACGGAAAGCCAACCCGTGCCCCCAGGGTCGGCCACGCCTACGCGCTTCAGAAGCTCGCTCATTTCGTGCCGTAGATGCGGTCCCCGGCGTCGCCAAGGCCGGGGACGATGTAGCCGTGCTCGTTCAAGTGTTGGTCCACCGCCGCCACCACCACCTCGGTGTCGGGGTGGTCCTCGGCGATGCGCCTTAGGCCCTCGGGGGCGGCGATGAGGCACATGAGCTTGATGCCCTTGGCTCCCTTTTCCTTGAGGAGGGAGAGGGCCAGGCTGGCGCTACCCCCCGTGGCCAGCATGGGGTCTAGGAGGAAGACCCGGCGCTCGGCGATGTCCGGGGGGAGCTTAGCGTAGTACTGCACGGGCTTGAGGGACTCGGGGTCGCGGTAGAGCCCAATGTGCCCCACCCGGGCGTGGGGAACCAGCTTTAGGATGCCCTCCACCATGACGAGCCCCGCCCGGAGGATGGCCACCAGGGCGAGCTTCTTGCCGGAGAGGACCTTGACCCGGGCCTCCGCCACGGGGGTTTCCACCGTGGCCTCGGTGAGCTCCAGGTCCCGCATGGCCTCGTAGGCCATGAGGAGGGAAAGCTCCTCGGCGAGCTCCCGGAAGTCCTTGGGGCCGGTGCGCTTGTCCCGCAGGTGGGCCAGCTTGTGCTGGACCAAGGGGTGGTCCACCAGGGTGATCCTCATCCCGTAAAGCCTAACACGCCCTTCGGGGGGAAAGGCAGTCCTGGAAGAAGCTTAGGGCCTTGGGGAGCTTCTCCTTGAGGGCCTCGAGGAAGGCCTCGGGGCGCTTGGTGCGGAACCAGTGGAGGTCGTGGAGGTAGGTGAGGGGGACATAAAAAGCGAGTCTCTCCCGCACCTCGGCGGGGTAGAAGCGGGCGATGCGGAGGAGGGCTTCCCGGGCCATCTCCTCCCCCAGAAGGTCCAGGCTTCCCGTCTTCAGGAGGGCGAGGTCGCGGGCGGGGTCATCGCCCCCGGAACGCACCCAGTCCACCAGGAGGACCTCGGGACCCTCCGCGCCCGGATCCTTCACCAGGAGGTTGCCCGCCCAGGCGTCCCGGTGGCAGAAGCGCCTTTCCACCCCGGCGGCAAGGCCCACCTCCCGCCTTAGCCCCTGAATGAGGGCGAGGGCCTCGGGGATGGCGTGGAGGCTTTCGGCGAAGCGCTCTAGCCTTTCTAGGAGCTCCGCCTTGCGCACGTACCCGGGCTCGGGGAGGCGGTGGAGGGAGAGGAAGAGGTGGGCCAAGGCGGCTAAGGTCTTGGGGGTGAAGGCCTCGGGGGCGAAGGGCCGGCCGGGGAAGCGGCGGGTGATGAGGACCCCTTGGCCCTCCACCTCCGCCACCCCCAGGACGAAGTGCCCCAGGCCCGCCCGGGCCATGCGGCGGGCCTCGAGGGCGGCCAGGTGCGCCTCCTCAGGGCGGTAGACCTTGTAGACCTGCGCCCCGTCCGTGTAGACCCGGGCCTCAAACCCCCCTAGGGGCGTGAGGTGGGCGAGGGTTTCCGGGGAGAGGAGGCCCTTCAGGGCGGAAAGCGCCACGGGGCTTATTCTAAGGCCGTGGAGCTCTTGAGGCCCGAGGCCACCCTCCTCTCCTTGGGAGATAGGGTCCTCTCCTTTGACCGGGAAGGGCGGCTTTACCACTACTTCCGCCAGGGGATGACCTACAAGCGGGCCCTGGACGGAAGCCTCCACCTGCGCTACCGGGAGGGGGTGCGCAGGCGGCGGAAGCTCGCCCCGGAGGAGGCCCTTAGCGTCTACCGGGAGGGCTTGGCCCTGGCGGAGGCCCACCTGCGGGATGAGACGAGGCGGCGGGAAGTCCTCCGCTGGACCCCGGAGGCCCTCCTGGACCCCGGGCCCTACCAGAGGGCCTACGCCTGGCCCATTAGCATCCTTCCCCCCGACGCCTACCTCGCCGTGGTCCTCCAGGCCACCACGGGCTGCACCTGGAACCGCTGCACCTTTTGTAGTTTTTACCAGGACCGCCCCTTCCAGAAGCGGAGCCCCGAGGCCTTCGCCGAGCACGTGGAGCGGGTGCGGGAGCTCCTCGGCCGGGGGATGCTCCTCCGGCGGGGGGTGTTCCTGGCGGACGGGAACGCCCTCGCCCTCTCCGAGCCCCTTCTCCCCCTTCTGGAGATCGTGCAAAGGGCCTTCCCTGGGGAGCCGGTCCTGGGCTTTTTGGACCTCTTCAGCGGGCTTAAGAAGGAGGCCTCCTGGTGGGAAGGGCTTCGGGCCTTGGGCCTGAGGCGGGTGTACGTGGGGCTGGAGACGGGCCACGCCCCCCTCCTCGCCCTCCTGGGGAAGCCCGGCTACCCCCGGGAGGTCGTGGCCTTGGTGGGCGCCTTGAAGCGGGCGGGGGTGGCCGTGGGGGTGATCCTCCTGGTGGGGGCTGGGGGAAAGCCCTTCGCCCAGGCCCACTTCCGGGATAGCCTCGCCCTTTTGGCCGAGCTTCCCTTGGACCGGGGGGACCTGGTCTACCTATCCCCCTTTCAGGAGGATCCCCGCACCCCCTACGCCGCCTTGGGCCTGGAACCCCTTCCCGACGTGGAGGCGGAGCTCAAGGCCTGGGCGGGGGCCCTTCGCCGCCTGGGCCTCAGGGCGGGCCGCTATGACATCCGGGAGTTCCTCTACTGAACCTCTATTTCCCCGGCTTCCGCCTGGAAGCCCACTTCCTTATGGGCGCCGTCGCAGAAGGGCTTGTTCCCGGAGTGGCCGCAGCGGCAAAGGGCGAGCCTGGGCCGCTCTAGCCGCCTTTCCTCCCCGTTTAGGCGGAAGGTGCTCCCCTCGGGGAGGTCCAGGACGTAAGGGCCGTTTTCCCGGAAGCGGAGGCGCATGGCCTTAGGATACCCGTATAGTGGGGGTATGCGCTGCCCCCAAAGCGGCCAGGAGGGGCTTCCCGTGCCCCTCAAGGCGGTGAAGAACTTCCTCACAGGAAGGGCCTTGGCCCGCCTTGACCCAGAAGCGGCCCATTACCTCTGCCAGGACCCTCGCTGTCCCGTGGTCTACTACGGGGCAGAGGGGGTGTACCGCCTGGAGGATGTCCGCTTCCCCGTGTACGACAAGGGCGCTTCCTGGGTGTGCTACTGCTTTGACTGGACGCGGGAGGCCATCCAGGAAGCCCTCTTGGCCGGGAAAGACCCGGTGGCGGAGGTGGAGGCGGGGGTGAGGGCCAAGCGGTGCGCCTGCGAGGTGCGCAACCCCCGGGGTAAGTGCTGCCTGCCCGCGCTTAGGGCGGAGGTGGCGAGGCTTGCATCCCCTCGAGGCCCCCTTCCGTGAACGCCTGGCGGCCCTGGCCCCAGAGGACCCCTTGGTCCTGGCGGTCTCGGGGGGCGGGGACTCCGTGGCCCTGGCCCACCTGGTCCACCGGGCGGGGCGAAGGGGGGTGGTGGCCCACCTGGACCACGCCTTAAGGCCCGATAGCGCCGGGGACCTGGCCTTCGTGCGGGCCCTAGCGGAAAGGCTTGGCTTTCCCTTCTACGCCGAGCGGGTGGAGGTGGGAAGGATCGCCAAAGAAAGGGGGGAGAACCTCGAGGCCTTGGCCCGGGAGGTGCGCTACGCCTTCCTCCACCGGGTGGCCAGGGAGGTAGGGGCCAAGGCCATCCTCACCGCCCACACCCTGGACGACCAGGCGGAAACCCTTCTCCTCAAGCTCCTCCAGGGCACGGCCCGGGGGCTTGCCATCCGGGAGAAGGAGGGCCTGGTGGTGCGGCCCCTCCTCCCCTTCCCCCGGGAGGCCCTCCGGGACTACCTGGGGTTCTTGGGGGAGGCCTGGCGGGAGGACCCCACCAACCAAGACCCCGCCTTGGACCGCAACTACCTCCGCCTCGTGGTCTTCCCCCTCCTGTTGGAGCGCTTTCCCGCCGCCCGGGAGGCTTTGGCCCGCTTCGCCCAGGCCCGGGAGATGGAGGACGCCCACCTGGAAAAGGAGGCCAGGGCCCGCCTCCTCCCCGACCCCCGCTTCTTCGTCCCCGCCTACCGCGTGGCCCCTCTGGTGGAAGCCCCCCCCGCCCTCCGCCGCCGCGCCCTGCGCCAGGTGTTGGAGGGCCTCTTCCTCCGCCCCGAGGCCCGGCACATCGCCCTCTTGGAAGGCGCCTTGGCGGGCCGGGCCGCCACCTTACCGGAAGGCCACACGGCTCGCCGCAAGGGGGGGACGCTCTTCCTCATCCCTCCCGCCCCCAGGCTTCCCCTTCCCCCGGGCTTCCGCCGCCCGGAGCCGGGGGACTACCTGGTTATGCCCTATGGCCGCAAGCGCCTGGTGGACTTCCTGGCGGAAAAAGGGGTGCCCAAGGAACTCAAGGGCCTCTGGCCCGTGCGGGCGGAGGCGAAGCGGGTGGTGGAGGTCTACGGGCTTTTTCCCCCGGGGGAGGGGGAGAGGCTCATGGGGCTTGCCTTGGAGGAGGCGCAGGAAGCCTTGGCCCAGGGGGAGGTGCCCGTGGGGGCGGTGTTGGTGGCGGGAGAGCGGCTTTATCGGGCCCACAACCGGGTGGAGGCCACGAAGGACCCCACGGCCCACGCGGAGATGCTCCTTCTGCGCCAGGCCGGGAAGGAGGCCCGGGGCGGGCGGGTCTACGTGACCCTGGAGCCTTGCCTCATGTGCCAGCACGCCCTCACCCAGGCGGGGGTGGAGGTGGTCTACGGGGCGGAAAACCTCAAGGAGGGGGCCCTCACCCGCTTTGGCCAGCGGGGAAAGGTCTTGGGTGGCGTGCGGGAAGGGGAGTGTGCTAAGCTTTTAAGGGATTTCTTCGCCCGGCTCAGGGAGGGGTGCCGGAGCGGTTGAACGGGCCGGTCTCGAAAACCGGTAGGCCCCGCAAGGGGCCTCGCGGGTTCGAATCCCGCCCCCTCCGCCAAGCAGGCGGCCTTCGGGCCGCCTCTTTTACTGTCAAAGGCTTACTGGCTGCGCTCAAACTCCCTTAGGAAAAGCTCCTGCTTAAGGTAGACGAACCGGGGAGAAAGGGGCGGCAATTGTCCTTGCGAAAAGCGTGTATCGTAGGACCAGTTTCGGACGGGGGGGTCATAGATGTTGCAGCCCGAAACGTTAGCGGTTTGTCCTGTGCTTGGGTTGTAAGTCCCCTGCCCCCCGGTACCACACCATTTGCCGGCCACGTGCCGGGGTGTACCCAAACTTACAAAAGACCCCCGGTACGTGAGGGTCTTATTGGTCCACGTTTCGTGGAAGCGGGGGTAGTTTTCTAGGCCGCCGTTGTAGTTGCCCTTGTCCTGTCCTTGGGTACCCTCGCTTCCCCCGGTGATGTCGGTGCCCGCCAGAAAGGCGGCGTTGATCTCGGTATTGCTGGCTACCCGTTGGGAGAGCGTCCGGTAGCTGCCGGTATCGTCGTTCCAGGCATTGGACAGGATGTTTAAGCTATCGGCGAGAAAGGCGGTAGGGATCCAATTGGTCTTGTTGAGATCGCCTTGGATGTAGACCGCTTGGTCCGTGGCGATGGTGAGGCCCCTGGGCCTCGGCGCGCTGGAAATCGTTGAGGCGATTTCCGCCCCGTTCTTCACGCGAACTCCGTAGTTGTTGATCCCGTTGCTCTGGGGTCCGAAGACAGTGAAGTGGAAGACCAAGCCCCCATCTGTGTCATCGTCCAACGCGAATCCAAAGGCAGTTCGGTTGTTGTGTATGCAGTCTAGAAGTTTACGCAAGTCCACGTCTAGCATTTGGATGCGTTTCTCCTCACGCCAGTTGTAGAAAGCGTTGCTTGTACTAACCGCACCTATGCACGCCTGCAGGGCTGTGGTAGCTGCCACATCCACCACGTTCGTACCACCGCTTACCCGGTATACCTTTGGAACGGGTGGCGTGGTGGAAAGGTCTAGCCCAATCCGGAGGTCAGCCTTTTCCCAATAGGTCCGTCCCGGCTCTGGGTCCAGGGCTTCCGGTTCGGGCACGGTGACCCGGTTTACCCCCACTTGAATGCGACCGCCCCAAGGGGCCACATTCGCTTGGCTAAAGGAGCGCCGATTTGTACCGTTGCAGGCAAGGGTAGACGGATTCCCGTCTGCCTTGTACACGCGCACGGTCCCGGTACAAGTGTTGGTGTCTTTTCTGCCGCGGTACAGCGCGCCTGCGGTGCTTACCTGGCCGGTTACCGTTAGTGTGTTGTCATTGCCAGCGTTCAGGTAGAGATCCCCATTGGTATGGACGCGTCCGTTGAGGGTCATGTCAGGACCGGGAAGGATTTCCAGGTCTTTGTTGTAGAACGCCGCAAATTGGAACATAGGTACCAAGCGGCTTTTGAAGCGGAGTTCTAAGATGGCCTCGGGGTTCCCGTCTACGCCGAGCGCTACCGAAAACAGGGAATAGCGATATTCTTGGGCTTCTAACCCTTCGTAGAGCTCCCCGGGGGGAATAGCTACGCTTTGCGGGTTATTGGGTGCTTCCACCACGTACGTTCGCACCGTGCGACCCCCAATGGAATAGGTCTTGCACTGGAAGTCCCCGCTCCCTTGGTTGGTACCTTGGCAAGGGTTGGCACCCGTGGGGCTTGTGCCCGTGGGGCGGTTGTATCCCAAAAACTTCTGGCGGATCTCCTCAGCTCGAAGGTTGAGCCCGGCTTCTGCTGCGTAGAAGCCGGTGGTTTGACGAACGCTTGCCGTGGTGGCCCCTAGCTCTATACGGGTCAAAACGAAGTAAGCGGTGAGCAAGGACATGAGGACCACCAGGAGGATGAGCGTGCTCACTAGGGCAAAGCCTTTGCGCATAGCTACCTCCTACCCTCGCTTGCTAGTCCGAAAGGATGTTTCTTGGCAAAATCTTCGTCTGTAACTCCCGGGTTAAGGTACCTATCTTTACCCCAACCTTCACCTCTATCTCTTGCAGCTGCCGCCAGTTTAGGTTGTTTGCGGGGAAATTTGTGTACCAGGTATTGCCCACGCGGGCCTTCACCGACAAGGTCGTCACGTTAGCGACAACCCCCTTGCCGGTTTGGGCTCCGTTCTCTGCCAACAAGATTTTGCCATCTTCTAGGTAATAACGCCGCTCCTCCAGCAGGTAAATGCGTGTACCTAGGCCATAGCTCTTTTGCCAACGATCACTATTACCCTTGTGGATCTTCACGCCGGAGTTGTCTTCCGCATCGTAATCAAACCACTCCCCTTGGCCCGAGGTGGGGTTGTAGATGTAGGCCCGCACCACTTCCCTGCGATTGCCGGTTTGGCAGCTTGGCTCGCCATCGCTGGCGCAGCGGTAGGCTCTCCAGGCATCAATGCGGTCATCGTAGCCGTTGTTGTTGGAATCGCGGAAGCGGCATATATCCTCGTATCCGGCAGGAAGCCGATTCTCGTTCTTGATTGCCACAGGTATGTTATCTTGATTTCCGTTTATTCCGTTCGTGTCACATAGAGCAAGAACTTGATCCATCAGGTTGCGCCTCAAGATGAGCTCATTACCATTGCGGACAAGGATGGCGGGTAAATCTCCAGGCAGGCGTTCCCCTGCCTGGCGGGCGTCGGCTACGATTAGGTCCAGCGCGGCCCGAAGGTTTTGGTTGGCAGCGGTGCGGTACTGGTCTAGGGTGTAAAGCCTGCGATTGCTTAAGGCTGTGGCAAGCAGGAGGCCCAGGAGAATGCCACCCATGGCTAGGGCCACGAGCAACTCAACCAACGTAAAGCCTTTTCGTACCATGTTTCACCTCACCTTAGTTGAGTAAAGACGGTTTCCACGTGGTAAATGGGGTTGGTTTCCCCAGAAAGGAAGACTCTCACCGTAACATGACGCGCACCGGAGGTGCAGAGGGAAGCGTTTTCGCAATAGCAGGTCTTAAGGGTAAAGTCCCGCCCGCTTCGGCTAAGGGATTGGTCTTGGCATCCCGTGGTGGGAAGGTTTTGAGGGTTTATAAGCCGTAGGGCCTCCAGGCGTTCTTGCGCAAGCGTTACCGCTTGGCTGCGAATCTCTGTCCGGGTGTTGATGCGTAGGTAGGTGATAAATCCGGCCAGGATAGGGCCGATGATGGCGAGAATGGCTAGAGCAACCAATACTTCTATGAGCGTCAATCCCTGTTTCATCGCTGGACCACCCCCCCGCCTAAAAGCACAGCAAGGGTTGCAACTCTCCCGCGGTTATCCTGCAAGGTCAACGTGGGTTCCTGGGGAGGGTTTCCTCCATTTATGAGCACCAAAAGCCCCCGGCTATTGAAACAGAGGGAGGCCCCAGCGGGACGAATGGAAATGGTTACCTCGGTCGGGAGTTCCAAACGTAGTTGCAGGTCAGTAGTAAAAGTGGAGGCGTTGCACTTATTAGCGTAGCTCGCCTCAAGCCCCTTTCCATCTTGACGCAGGCTGATCCGGTACGCCGATGTAGTGGCCATCGCCTTGGCCCGCACTTGCTTTAGATATCCTTCAGTTCGGGACACGGAGTCCTGCAAGGGATTGTAGAGCGGACGCAAGTTCAGAGCGGCTATACTACCGGCGATGCCCAAGACAGCCAACGCTACCAGAAGTTCTAGCAAGGATATCCCTCGGCCCGACATTTTCCCCACTCCTCTCCAGGCTAGCATAGCCTAGGGGATTTGCTGTATCCCCCATAAAGGGGATAGGGCGAGGGAGCTAGAATACTTCAAACCCCCACCGCCCCCCCAGGACCCCCAGGGCCTTTAGGCGGGTTTCCACCTCCTTTCGCTCCTTGGGAAGCCTCGTCAGGAGGAGGTAAAGGAGCCCCACCATCTCCCCCAGGAGCACGTGGCCGTAGCGCCTTGCCTCTTCTTCCCAAAGCGCTTCCATCCTGCGCCGGGCCATGCGCCAGGGCGCGGGGAGGAAGTGCCCTTCAGGGGCCAAAGCCTCGGGGGCGCAGAGGGCGGGGTCGCCGGCGGTGAGGAGGCCCCGGCAGGCGAGGGGGCGGTGAGGGTAGACCCCGCAGAGCCCCCCTTCCAGGAAGGGGCAGGGGGTGCGGCTTCGGAAGAAGCGGCTTGGGAAGTCCTTTTGCTCCTTGCCCTGGGCTAAGAGGGCGAGGCGCCAAGGGCCTTCCTTCAGGACTCGTTCCTTCTGTGCCTCCGTGAGGTGGGGGAGGAGGGCTTCTCCCTCGAGGCGGGAAAGGGTCACCAGGCCGAAGCAACAGGCGAAGCACCCCGCCCGGCAGGAGGGCGTTATGGCCTTCTTCGCCAGGTAATCGGCGAGGTCCAGGTCCAGGTCGCGCCAGGCCTCCTCTGGGGTCATCGCCGCAGGCGGTAAACCCCCTTCCGGGGGTCAAAGGGGCAAGTGCGGGAAGCCACGTGGGGGCAGAAGCGCCCATGGCGGCGCACCTCCTCCGCCAGGCCCCGGGGGAGGCCGCAGGCGGGGCAGGCGGCGGGCCGCCGGGGCCAGAGGCGGTAAGCGAGGAGAAGCCCGAAAAGGACCAAGAGCTCCACGCTCTTTAGCTTAAACTAGAGCCATGCCCGCGCCCTTTTTGGAACCCTTAGTACCCGGGGTCTCCCCGGCCGTGTCCGCCTGGATTAGGGGCTTGGAGGAGGTGGCCCAGCACTTGGAGAAGTGGGCCTTTGACCTTCCCGAGGAGGCCTTCTGGTGGCGGCCCAAGGAGGGGGCGAACCCCATCGGCGGCCTGGTGCGCCACATCACGGGAAGCTCCTTGCGCCTCGCCTCCTACGCCCTCGGCCTGCCCCTTCCCGAGTGGGCCAAGCGGGGGCGGGAGTGGGAACTCCAAGGGGAGGCGGAGCCCAAGGAAAGGGTGGTGGCCCGCTTCCGCGAGGCCTGGGAAAGCCTTGTTTCCGCCCTCAAGGAGGTGCGGGAGGAGGCCCTGGCCGAGGAGGTGGCCGTGGGCCACCTGGGGGCGAAGGCCCCCAGGGCCCACGTCCTCCACCACCTGGTGGAACACGCCCAGCACCACGCCGGCCAGGTGATTTACGCCCGCAAGCTCCTCTAGGGCGTTTGCCCTCCCCCTTGGGCGTAAGATGGAGGCATGGAACGCGTGGGCTTGCGTGCGGCGCCTAGGCTTACCCTGAAGGCCCTGGAGGAGGCCCTGCGGGGGGTCCGCCTCCCCGAGGCCAAGGTCTACCTCATCACCGACTGGCAGGACCGGAGGGACAAGGCCCGCTACGCCCTCCTCCTCCACGGGGGGAAGAAGGACCTCTTGGTCCCCGACGCCTTCGGCCCCGCCTTTCCCGGGGGGGAGGAGGCCCTGGCGGAGCTCGTGCGCCTCTTGCTCCAAGGCGGGGCGAGGAGGTTTTATGAGGCGGTGGTCTCCCCTGGGGAAATGACCGCCCTCTTAGACCTCCCCCCGGAGGAACTGGTGAAGCGGGTGGTGGCCGTTGCCAACCCCACGGACCCCGGCATCTACCTTAAGCGGGCGGCTTAGTGACCTCTTTGACAAAAAAGGGCCGAGACCTACGGTTAGGTTGAAGCCCGGAGGTGGCCATGCGCGCGGTGGTGCTCAAGGGGTTTGGCGGTTTGGAAATGTTGGAAGAGCGAGACCTGCCGGTGCCCGAGCCAGGGCCGGGTGAGGTTTTGGTAAAGAACCTGGCGGTGGCCGTGAACCCCGTGGACGCCAAGATCCGGGCCGCTGGCCGTTGGGCGGGGGTGGAACCCCCCTTCGTTCTGGGGTACGACGCCGCTGGGGTGGTGGCCAAGGTGGGCCCTGGGGTGAGGGACCTCCGGGAGGGGGACGAGGTCTACTACACCCCGGAGATCTTCGGCAACCCCCACGGGACGTACGCGGAGTACACCCCGGTGCCCGCGAACCTCGTGGCCCGGAAGCCTAAGAACCTCTCCTTTGCTGAAGCGGCGGCCATTCCCCTGGCGGGGGGAACCGCCTGGGAAGCGGTGGTGCGCCGCTTGGCGGTGCGCCCTGGGGAAGTGGTCCTCGTCATGGGGGGCGTGGGCGGCGTGGGTTCCTTTGCCGTGCAGTTTGCCAAGGCGGCCGGGGCCTTCGTCGTCGCCACAGCCAGCCGGGAAAACCTTCCCGTTCTCACCGAACTGGGGGCGGACCTCGCCCTGGACTACCGGGGCCCTTGGCAGGAGGAGGTGCTCCGGGCCACGGAGGGCCAGGGGGTGGACGCCGCCTTTGAGACGGCGGGGGAGAACCTGGTGGAGCGGGTGATCCCCGTGGTGCGTCCCTTTGGCCGCATCGCCACCATCCTGCCTCCCCAGGGGAACCTTTCCGGGCTCTACACCAAGAACCAGACCCTCTACGGGGTTTTCCTCACCCGGGAGCGGAAGCGGCTGGAGGAGATGCGCCCCCTCTTTGAGCGGGGCCAGGCGAAGCCCCTCCTCGCCGAGGTCCTGCCCTTCAGCTTGGAAAACCTGCGCAAGGCCCACGCCCGCATGGATTCGGGCCACGGGCGGGGGAAGATCGTCTTGACCTTCTAGCCGTACCGGAGCTTAAGCCGCGCCGCCTCCTCCGCCAAATGGGGGAGGCGGCTTAGGTCCACCCCCGTGGCCAGGCCCCTGGCCTCCAGGAAGGGGAGGACCCTTTCCGTGGGCAGGTTGCCCACCAGTTCGTCTCCGGCGAAGGGGCACCCCCCCACCCCCGCCAGGGCCCCTTCCAACCAGAAGACCCCGGCCTCCAAGACGGCCTCCGCCTTGGCCAAGGCCTCTTCGGGCCGGGCGTGGAGGTGGGCCCCAAGCCCTTCGGGACCGAAGCGGGCCACGGCGGCCTCCAAAACGGCTCGGATCCTCTTCGCCTCCGCCACGCCGTAGGTGTCCGCCAGGGCGATTTCCCGCACCCCGAGCTCCCTTAGCCGGGCGATGGCCTCGAGGACCCTCTCCACGCTCCACGGGTCCCCGTAAGGGTTGCCGAAGGCCATGGAGAGGTAGACCACCAGGCCAAGCCGTCCCTCCACCGCCTGCACCATTTCCGCCACCAGGGGCCAGGACTCGGCGAGGGAGCGGTTGGTGTTCTTCCGCTGGAAGGTTTCGGAAAGGGAAAAGGGGTAGCCCACGTGGGTGAGGCGTTCTGCCTGGAGCGCCCTTTCCACGCCTTTCTCGTTGGCCACGATGGCCAAGTAGGTGCGCCCCTCGGGGGGCGGAAGCGCCTTAAGCACTTCCTCGGCGTCTTGCATCTGGGGCACCCACTTGGGGGAGACGAAGCTGGTGAGGTCCAGATGGCGGAAGCCTGCCTGCAAAAGCTTCCTCAGGAAGGCCACCTTCTCCTCGGTGGGGATGAAGCGGGAAAAGCCCTGCCAGGCGTCGCGGGGGCACTCCACCCACTTGGCGGTCATACCTGGAACACCCCCACCCTAAAAGGCTCCCGTTCCGGGTTAAGAGCGCAGGCCTCGAGGGCCTTGATGAGCCACTTCCGCGTCTCGTGGGGGAAGATCACCCCGTCCACCCAGAGCCTGGCCGCGGCGTAGCGGGGGTCTAGGGTTTCCTCGTACCGCCCCTTGATGCGCTCGTAGAGCACCTTGAGCTCCTCGTCCGAGGGCTCTTGGCCCTGGCGGCGGAGCTTTTCCACCTCCAGCTCCAAAAGCGTCTTCGCCGCCTGCGCCCCTCCCATCACCGCATACCTGGCGCTGGGCCAGGCGAAGAGGAAGCGGGGGGCGTAGGCCTTGCCCGCCAGGGCGTAGTTCCCGGCCCCGAAGGAGCCCCCGAGGATCAGGGTGATCTTGGGCACCACGGAGTTGGAGACGGCGTTCACCAGCTTGGCCCCGCGGCGGATGATCCCCGCCTGCTCCGCCTCCTTGCCCACCATGAACCCCGTCACGTCCTGGAGGAAGAGGAGGGGGATGTTCATCTGGTTGACCTCGAGGATGAACCGCGCCGCCTTGTCCGCCGCCTCGGGATAGATGACCCCGCCCACCTCAATCCGCCCCTTCTTCTTGAGGACGAGGCGCTGGTTGCCCACGATCCCCACGGGGAAGCCGCCGATGCGGGCGAAGCCCGTGACCAGGGTCTCCCCGTAGGGGGCCTTGTACTCCAAGAACTCCGAGCCGTCCACGATGCGGGCGATCACCTCCCTTAGGTCGTAGGGCCGGGAGCCGTCGGGGGAGATGAGGCCGTAGAGGTCCTCTATGGGGTAAAGGGGTTCCTTGGGTTCCTTGCGCCCCTCGGCCCAGGGGGCGAGGCGGGGGGGCGGGTAGAGGGCGGCGAGTTGCCTTATGCGCTCCAGGGCCGCCTCGTCCGTGGGCTCGTGGAAGTCCACGGTGCCCGAGACCTCCGCGTGCATCCTGGCCCCCCCGAGCTCCTCCGAGGAAACCTCCTGGCCGATGGCCGCCTTCACCAAGGCGGGCCCCGCCAGGTAGAGCCCGCTTCCCTCGGTCATGATGAGGACGTCGGTCATCACCGGCAGGTACGCCCCCCCGGCCACGCAGTTGCCCATGATGGCGCTGATCTGGGGAATGCCCAGGGCGGACATGCGGGCGTTCAGGTAGAAGATGCGGCCGAAATCGTCCTGGTCGGGGAAGACCTCGTCCTGTAGGGGTAGGAAGACGCCGGCGGAGTCCACCAGGTAGACCGTGGGGATGCGGTTTTCCAGGGCCATGGTCTGGGCCCGGATCACCTTCTTGGCGGTGATGGGGAAGAAGGCCCCCGCCTTCACCGTGGCGTCGTTGGCGATGATCATCCAGTCCCGACCCTGGATCTTCCCGATCCCCGTGACCACCCCGCCCGCGGGGGCCCCACCCCACTCCTCGTACATGCCGTAGCCGGCGAAGGCCATGAGCTCGTAGAACTCCGTGCCCGGGTCTATGAGCCTCTGGATCCGCTCCCGGGCGGTGAGGCGCCCCTTTTGGTGCTGGCGCTCTATGGCCTTGGGGCCGCCTCCTTGGCGCACCTTCTCCAGGCTGTCCCTAAAGTCCCGCACCAGGGCCACCCAGGCGTCCTTGTTGGCCTTGAAGGCGGGGTTTTCCCGGTCCTCGGGGCGGAGGGCGGTTTCCAGCATGGCTTGAGTATAACGCTTTTTCGCCTATGAGGAAAAAAGCGTGCCCTCCTGGGGCGGGGGGCAGGGGAGGCCCTTCCGCTTCTCCTCCTCCGCCCGGCGCCGGGCCTCCCGGTCCACCCGTTCGTTTTCCGGGTGGCCGGCGTGGCCCTTCACCCAGTGGAAGCGCACCCGGTGGGGGGCCATGGCCTTAAGGAGGGCCTTCCAGAGGTCTTGGTTTTTCACGGGGGCCCCTTCCGCCGTCCGCCAGCCGTTCATTTGCCACCTATCCAGCCACCCCTCGGCGAAGGCCCGCTCCAGGTACTGGCTGTCCGTGTAGAGGTCCACCTCGCAGGGCTCCTTCAAGGCCAAGAGGCCCTCCACCGCCGCCTTGAGCTCCATGCGGTTGTTGGTGGTGCAGGGCTCCCCCCCCGAAAGGAGCTTCTCCCGGCTTCCATGGCGGAGGAGGGCCGCCCACCCCCCTGGGCCCGGATTTCCCAGGGAGGCCCCGTCGGTGAAAAGCGCCACCCGCTTCACGCCTTTAGCCTACGCCTCTTGGGTCTTACGCCCTTCCCTTGGGGCGGGGATGCCCCCGGTGAGGAGGGTATAGGTGGCGGCGAGGCTCACCCCGAGCCCCGCCAGGAGGAAGACCGTGGGGGCGCCCAAGGGGCCCTCGAGGGCCCCGCCCAGCATGGTGCCGATGAGCACGGCGGCGTTCATCACCGCGCCGAAGGCGGCGAAGATCCGCCCCCGCATCTCCTGGGGGGTGTTGAGCTGCAAAATGGAGCGGGCGGGGACGATGAAGGCCATGTTCAGGAAGCCGCCCCCGAAGAAGGCCAAAAGCACCCAGGCGAAGACGGGGAAAAGGCCCACGGAGGCCTCAAAGAGGCCGAAGAGCAGGAGGGCGAGGAGGAAAAGCCTTTCGCGGGGAACCTTGGCCAAAAGCCGGGGCAGGGCGAGCCCCCCCAGGATGGCCCCCAGGGCCATGGCCGCCTCCATGAAGCCAAAGCCCGCGGAGCCCACCTGGAGCCACTTTATGGCCAGCACCACCCCCAAGGCGGTTTCCACCGAGCCGAAGGCGGCGGCGGCGAAGAGGGTGCCCACGGCCCGGCGGATGGGGGGAGTCTGCCAAAGGTGCCCCAGGCCCTCCTTGACCCGGGCGAAGAAGCCCGCCTTGGGCATCCTCTCCGGCTTCAGGGAAGGAAGCCCCAGGAGGAGGAGCCCGGAGGCCAGGTAGGTGGCGGCGTCCAGATAAAAGGCGTAGGCGGGCCCCACCGCCGCCACCAAGACCCCCGCCGCCCCCACGAAGAGGACCTCGGAAAGCCGGTCGGCCAGGAGGATGAGGCTGTTGGCCTCGTCCACCTCCTCCTTGGGCACCAGGTCCGGCACCACGGCGTTTTGGATGGGGTCGTGGAGGTCGCGGAGGAGCTCTATGAGGAAGACCAAGAGGAGCAAAAAGGGCAGGCTCTTCGCCCCCAAAAGGGGGATGAGGGCCACCAAGGGGGCCCTGAGGAGGTCCGACCAGACCAGAAGGCGCTTGCGGTCTTGGGTGTCGGCCCAGGCGGAGAGGAGGGGGGAGAAGACCACGGTGCCCAGGAGTTGCACCCCCAGGGTCAAGGACACCCACAGGGCGTTCTCCGTGAGAAGGTAGATGAGGACGAGAAGGGCCACCCGGTGGATCTTGCTGCCCGCCTGGGAGACCAGGTAGGCCAGAATGAGCCTGGCAAAGGCTTGGTGCCGGAGTACCTTCATATAACCCCCTTCCCCGGGATTATAACAGGGAAGCCGAGGGGTCAGGGGTTGGGCATCACCAGGTAGGCCAGGCGTCGGCCCTCGCGGGCGAGCACCACAGCGCCCTCCGGCAGTCGGTAGACCAAGAGATCTTTAAGGCGCCGGGGAACCTCCCCCGCCTGGCCCACGTAAAGGGCGTCCTCCCGCAGGCGGAGGGAGAGGACGCTTTGCCCCACCTTGAGGCCCAGGGGTTCCGGGGTGAGGGAGAGGAGGTGCACCTCTCCCCCTAAGGTTTCCCGGGTGGGCGGGCGGCGGCCCAGGTACTCCCGCAGGGCTTCCGCCAGGGTTTGCGCTTCCGTCTCTAGCCCCAGGGCCTGGCCCACCTGCAGGAGGGGTGGGGTGGGGTCGGCGGGGCCCAGGCGCCTTAGGGTGAGTTCCAAAAGCTTTCGGGCGAAGTCCTGCAGGGCTTCCTCGGGGGCCTGGCGGTACTTCTCCGCAAGCTCCTTGCCAAAGCCCTGGGGCTGGAACTCGCCCTTGAGCTTGGCGGAAAGGGCGCGAAGAAGGCGCAAATGGGCGTAGTCCCCTTCCGGGCTTAGGAGCCGGGCCAGGAGGCGGCCTTCGGCCAAGAGCTCGTAGAGCCTAAGGCCGCTTCGCGCCTCCAGGCGGAGGTGCAAGAGCTCGCCTTCCCGCACCGCCCAGACCTCGAGGTCCTCCCAGGGCACCACTAAGGCCTCCTCCAAGACGTGGTCCTCCCCGCCGAGGCCCAGGTGCCAGACGCCCTCCACCTGGCTTAGGGTGAGGACCAAGGGCCCCAAGGGGATGCGGCCTGGGGCGAGGGGAAGGGTGAGGAGGCTTTCTTCCCCATGGCCGGGCTCGGGCACCCAGGGCCAGGGGGTTTCCCCTTGGGGGGTGGGGAGGAGGTTGAGGAGGGCGAGGACCTTCTCCGAGGCCACTTGGAAGCGGCGCTTTTCTTCCTCCAGAAGAAGCTCCCGCCGCCTTTCCTCCAGAGCCTCTTTCTTCAGGCGCTCTTCCAGGCGGGCGATCTCCTGGGCGCTGGCCCCAAGCCGCCGCGCCTCCTCCAGGGCCCGCCGCAGGGCGAGGAGGTCCCGCTTGGGGGGAAGGCCGTAGGCTTCTTCCCACTCCAGGAGGCGGTTGAGGAAGCGGCGGAGGTAGGCCCGGGTTTCCTCTGGGGGTAAGGGGAGGTCTTGGGGGATGTGCAGGGCGGTTTCCAAAAACTCCAGGAGGAGGCCCTCCGCCACCTTGGGGTCCTCCAGGTCCAGAAGGCTCTCCGAGAGGGAAGGGATGGGGTGGGTGGGGGCGAAGCGGGAGAGGTTGAAGTCCCGCTTGAAGCCCTCCTTTTCCCGGTAGTCCAGGTAGTTTTGCAAGAAGGCGTGGATGAGCCTGAGCTCCTCCCGCCTACCCGTGAGGAAGTCCTTGGCCCGGGCCTTCACCTCCCGCTCCACCCAAAGCCGCCACACCTTCTCGGCGAGGGCCTTGAGGACGGGGGCGGCGTCGGGCATGGCCGGGGTTTCCGGCTCCTCGGGGACCAGGGCGGGAAGCTCGGGGGGATGTGGGGGGGGCTCGAGGCTTCCCCTTAGGGCCCGGAAGCGGGCGTCCGCCTGGCGGAAGCGCTTGGCCAGGGGGGCAGGGAGGCGGGCCTGCGCCAACAGGGCCCTTAGCTGCAAAAGCGCCTTCTTGCCCCCCTTGGGGGTGCGGCCCGCCACCAGGTCCTCCACCCGGTACTCGTAGAGGTCCACCAGGTCGGCCAGGTGCTCCACCCCTCCATCCTATACAATGAGGCCGATGCGCCTGGCTCCCCGGTTCAGCGTGGCCGCCGTGTCCCACGTGGGCCGCCGCCAAAACAACGAGGACTTCCACCGGGTCCTTAGGCTGGAGGTTCCCCAAGGAAACCTCCTGCTCCTGGCGGTGGCGGACGGGATGGGGGGCCTCGAGGCGGGGGAGTGGGCGAGCAAGGTGGCCATTGAGGCCTTGTCCGAGGCGGTTCGGGCTTACGCCGAGCACTTACGCACGGGCCGGCCCGCGGTGGGGCTTCCCAAGGTGATGGAAAAAGCCTTTACCTTGGCCCAGAGGCGGGTGGAGAAGGAAGCGGAAAAGCCCGGGCGAAAGGGGATGGGGACCACCCTCACCGCCTTCCTCTACGCCGACTGGCTCAAGGAGGGGGTGGTGGGGCACATCGGGGACTCTCGGGCTTACCTCATGGGGCTCGGGGGGCTTAAGCGCCTTACGGAGGACCACTCCTGGGTGGCAGAAAGGCTTAAAGAGGGGGTCCTCACCTCCACCGAGGCCGAGCGCCACCCCTACCGCCACGTTCTCACAAGGGCCCTGGGCTTGCCCGAGGCCCGGTTTGACCTCGTCCCCGTGCGCCTCGCTCCCGGGGAGGGGGTTTTGCTGGCCACGGATGGGCTTTATGGACTGGTACCCGAGGAGGAGTGGGTCTTGGGCAAGGACTTGCAGGGGAGCCTCGAGGCCCTCTTGGCCGAGGCCCTCCGCCGGGGCGGGGACGACAACGTCACCGCCGTGGCCTTGCGGGTGGAGTGATGCACGGGCTTTTGGCGTTTCTCTTGGTTCTCCTCACCGCCCTGTTGGCGGGGCGGCTTTCCCCGTGGCCCCTCTTGTTCCTCCTCGCCCTGCTCGCCGGAGCGGGGGTGGCCACGGGGGTGAGGGCGGAGGTGGTCCTGCCTTGGATTCTCCTCCTTCTGGGTACCTTGGCGGCCCCCCGGGTCTACCTGGGGCCGAGGCGGAGGCCCACCCGCCGCCCGGCCAAGGCGGCCAAACGGGAGGGGCCCAAGACCACGGAGGAGACCCAGGCCCTTTCCCAACGCTACGAGATCCTGGAAAAGGTGGGCGTGGGGGGGATGGCCACGGTCTACAAGGCCAAGGACAAGAAGACGGGCCGCCTGGTGGCCTTAAAGGTTCCCCAGGAGCGCTTTGTGGGCGACCCCCGCTTCGTGCGCCGCTTCCACCGCGAGGCGGAGGTCTTGGCCAAGCTGGACCACCCCAACATCGTCAAGGTTTACGATCACGGCCAGGTGGACGGGGTCCACTTCATCGCCATGGAGTTCTTGGAAGGGGAGGGCCTGGACAAGCTCATTGAGGAGAGGCGCATAAGCCTTCCCCAGGCCACGGCCATCCTGGCCCGGGTGGCGGACGCCTTAAAGCACATCCACGCCCAGGGCATCGTCCACCGAGACATCAAGCCGGGGAACATCATGGTCCTCAAAGGGGCCCTTCGGGAAGATGGGGTGGACCCCCGGGGCGTGCGCCTCATGGACTTCGGCATCGCCGCCGGCAAGGTCTTGACCCGGCTCACCATCACCGGGGCCCGCATCGGCACCCCCGTTTACATGAGCCCGGAGCAGGCCAAGGGGCAGAAGCTGGACCACCGCTCGGACATCTACTCCCTGGGCATCGTGCTCTACGAGGCCCTCACGGGCCAGCCCCCCTTCACGGGCGGGTATGAAACGGTGATCCACCAGCAGATCTTCCAGGTGCCCACCCCGCCCAAGCAGCTTAGGCCCGAGATCCCCCAGGCCCTTTCCGACCTGGTGCTAAAGATGCTGGAGAAGGACCCCGCCAAGAGGCCCAGCCTGGACGAGGTGATCCGGGGCCTTATGGGCCCGTGGGAGGAGGAGAAGGGCCTGCCCCATCCCTTCTACCTCCTCCTCGGGGTGGAGGCCAAAAAGGGAAGCGTGCGCCTTGTGGACCTGGAGGGCACCGCCGCTAGGCTCATCTCCGGCATCGGCTCCGCCCCCGGCCACTTCTCCGCCCCGCCCCTTTCCGTGGCCGCCGACCCGGAAGGGGGGATTTGGGTTTCCGTGTTTGAGCATGGGGCCAAGCTCCTCCACCGCTTCTCCCCGGAAGGGGAGCTTCTCCTTTCCACCGGGCCTTACGGGATGAAGCCCGGGGAGTTCCTCTTCCCCGCCTCCTTGGCGGTGGCGGACGGGGCACTATACGTCCTGGACGCCGAAACCGCCACCCTAAGCCGCCTGGACCTGGGGGGGCGGTACCAGGGGCGCTTCGGCGGGCAGGGCCCCGGGCGGGGCACCTTCCAAGACCCCAAGGCCCTGGTGGCGGCGGGGGGGTTCCTCTTCGTCCTGGACTACGGCAACCGCCAGGTGCAGCGCCTGAGCCTGGACGGGCGCTACCTTTCCCGCTACGCCTTCCGCCGCGCGAGGGACAGCGAGGAGCTCAGGCTTCTGGGGGGCGTGGGGGCGGACGGGGAGCGGCTTTACCTCTACGACGTGGAGGCGGCCAAGGTGCGGGTGGTGGACCTCGCGGGCAACCTCCTCGCCTCCTGGCCCTTGCCCCTTTTGGAGGGGGAAGACGCCCGGAGCCTGGTGGAGCTTCTGCCCTTTGAGGGCGTTCTCTACGCCGCCCGCAGGGGCTCAGGCCGCCTCCACCGCCTGGACCTCAAGACCGGGGAGGCGCTTCCGCCCTTGGAGGTCTACGCCCCGGTGCGGGCCTTGGCCCTTTGGCGGAACCCGGCATGAGGGTCTTGGTGGTGGAGGACGATCCAGGGGTGCGGGAGGCCCTGGCCTTGGGGCTTTCCCTGGAGGGGCACGAGGTGAAGGCGGTGGAAACCCCCAAGGAGGCCCTGGCCCTCCTACCCTGGGCGGAGGCGGTGGTGCTGGACGTCCTCCTGCCGGAAGGGGATGGGTTTTCCCTCCTCAAGGAGATCCGGGCCCGCTCGGAGGTGCCGGTGCTCATGCTCACCGCCTTGGATGCGGTGGAGTGGCGGGTGAAGGGCTTGAGGGAGGGGGCGGACGACTACTTGGTGAAGCCCTATAGCCTCCAAGAGCTTTTGGCCCGCCTCGAGGCCCTAAGGCGGCGGGCGCAAAGGCCCGAGGAAGTCTTGGCCTACAAGGAAATCCGCCTCTACCCAAGGCGCATGGAGGCCTACCGGGGGGCGCGGCGGCTTAACCTTTCCCCCAAGGCCTTTCTCCTCCTCAAGGCCTTCCTGGAGGCCCCCGAGGAGGTGCTTTCCAAGGAAGCCCTGATGCTCAAGGTCTGGGGCGAGGTGGTGGAGCCCGCCACCTTGGAGGTCCACCTCTCCGCCCTGCGCAAGGCCCTGGGGGAGCCGAGCCCCATCCAGACCCTCCGCGGCTATGGCTACCGCCTTTTCCTCCCTTAGGGGAAGGCTTTTCGCCCTCCTCTTCCTGGCCCTCCTCCTTTTGGCCTTTCCCCTCGCCCTCCTCTCGGCCAAGGAGGCGGAGCGGGCGGCCACGGAGGACCTCAGGCGGGCCCTTTTCACCCGGCTTTTCCTCCTGAAGGAGGAAGGTCCCAAGGGGGAGGCGGCCCTCTTGGCGGAGCTCTTCCGCCTGGGCCAGGTCTATGGGGGTGGGGTGGGGTTCGTGGTGGGGGAGGAGGTGCGCTCCACGGAGCTCGCTCCCCTGGCCCTTCCCCCCGCCCTCCTTTCCGCCCTGGCCGAGGGGCGGACCTACCAGGGGGTGTGGCGGGGGGTGCTCTACGTGGCCCTGCCTTGGGAGGGCGGGGGGTTCGGCCTGGCGGTGCCCCTGGAGGGGGTGGCGGGGCTCGGGCGGCGCCTCCTCCTCCTCTACGCCACCTGGGGGGGCGGGGTGCTCCTTCTGGTCTACGCCTTGGCTGCCCTGGGGTTTTCCTGGGCCTTGAGGCCGCTGAGGGACCTCGCCCGCGCCCTTAAGGACCGAAGCCCTGAAGACCTCTCCCCCTTGCCCCGGCCTCCCGTGGCTGAGCTTATGCCGGTGGTGGAGGCGATGAACGGCCTCCTCGCCCGGGTGCGGGCGCTTTTGGAGGAGCTTTCCGAGAAGGAGGCCCTGGCCCGGCGCTTCGCCCGCCACGCCTCCCACGAGCTCAGGAACCCTTTGGCCGCCCTGAAGGGGTACCTGGAGGTCTTGGCCCGCAAGGGGGAGCCCAGGGCCTTGGAGGGAGCCTTGCGGGAGGCGGGCCGCCTCGAGGCCCTTCTTTCCGGCCTCCTCCGCCTTTCCCAGGTGGAGGCCACCCCCTTGCGCCTAAGGCCCTTGAGCCTCGCCGCCTTCCTGCGGGAGCGGGGCGTGGAGGTGGCGGGGGACGCGGAGGTCCTGGCGGACGCCGAGCTTTTGGCCTTGGCGGTGGAGAACGTCTTGGAAAACGCCCGCCGCCACGGCAAGCCCCCGGTGCGGGGGGAAATCCTGAAGGAGGGCCAAGGCGCCTGGCTTTGGCTCGTGGACCAGGGGCCGGGCTTCCCGGAAAGCCTCCTCCCCCGGGTTCTGGAGCCCTTCGTCCACGGGGGGCGGGGCACGGGGTTGGGGCTCGCCCTGGTGGCGGCGGTGGCCCGAGCCCACGGGGGGAAGGCGGTGGCGGCGAACCGGGACGGGGCGGCGGTGGGGCTTTACCTGCCTTTGGCTTCGCTTAAGGTTCCCCCCGCTGCGGGCTTTGGGGAAGGGGGCTAGGCTTTGGCGTGGAGGTGATGGGGTATGCGGAAAGCGGTCTTCGGACTCCTTCTTCTGGCGGGCCTGGCCCTGGCCCAAGGGGCGGACTACCGGCAGGCGGCCTTGGCGGCCTCGGCCTTGGGCCGGCTCCAGGCGCTGGCCCAAAGCGCCCAGGGCGAGGCCAAGCTCCTGGACTGGGCCAAGGCGGTGCAGGCCCGGGCGGAAAAGGACTTTGAGGCCAAGGCCTACTTCAAGGCGGCCCGGGAGGCCCAAGCGGCCCTCCTCCTCTACCGGGGGGCCCAAGGGGAGCCCCAAGTGCGGACCCCCGCCCGCCCTGGGTTCCACCGCGGCCACGGCCCTTGGGGCTGGGGGTGGAGGGCTAAGGCGCCCCAGTGGGCGGAGCGGGCGAGGCTCGCCGTGGACCGGGCGGAGAAGGAGCTCGCCTACTACCGCGCCCAAGACGCCTTAGTGAAGGACCTGGTGGCGGAGGCCAAGGCTAGGTTGGAAAAGGAGCCGGGTAGGGCCTTCCTCCTGGCCCGGGCGGCCTTGGCCCTCATTTCGGCGGAGCGGGGCTTCTAGATGCGGGGGCTCGCCCTTCTCTTCCTCGTGGGCCTGGCCTGGGCCCAGGGAGGGGAGGAGCGGGCCCTCGTCCGGTGCCTCGAGGTGGTGCGGACCCTGGAGGTGCAGGCCCTTTACCGGGAGGACGGGGCGGTTCTGGTCCTTCTGGGCCGGGACCGCCCCCTCCTCCTCCTGGCCCTGGAGGGGGGAAGGCCCATGCCCCATGCGGGCCTCCCCCGGGGCCGCCCCATGGGCAGGCGCCCCCTTCCCTTCCTCCGGGAGCTCACCCTGGCCCGCTTCGTGGCGGTGGGGGAAGGGGAGTACCGTTGCTTCGTTCTCCACCGGGGCCGGGTGGTGGGGGTTTTGCGCCTGGCGAAGGACTTCACCCCGTTACCCTTGGAAGGCTTTTCCCCTTGAGTAAACTAAGGCCCTATGAAGCCGGGCCTCTATCCCGTGGTGGGGCCGCCGGCTTCGGGGAAGACCGCTTGGGCCCTGGAGCTCGCCCTAGAGGCCCTTAGGCGGCGGGAGCGGGTCTGGTGGGTGGGGTTACCCCATCAACGGGCCTACGTCTACCGCCTCTTGGGGCAAAAGGGAGCCTTTTTGGGCCTGGAGTTCCTCTCCTTCCAGGCCCTCTACTACCGGGTGGTGGCGGAGGCGGGAAGGCTTGGGCCCCTCCTTCCGGGGGCGGGGCGGGTGGCGTTGGTGGCGGAGGCCTTGCGGGCGCTTTCCGGCCCCCAGGTGGCCCCGGGGGAGGCCCGCCTCTTCGCCCGGGCCATCGCCGAGCTGAAGCGGTTTGGCCTTTCCCCCTTCGCCTTGCCTAAGGAGGGGGAGGCGGGGCGGCTGAGGCGGGTGTACTTCCTCTACGAGCGCCTCAAGGGAAAGGCCCTGGACTACGATGACTTTCGCCGCCTGGCCGGGAAGGTGCCCCTGAGGCTTTTCCCCAGGCCGGGCCTGGTGGTGGTGGACGGATTACGAGAAATCGGCCCCTTGGACCTCCACTTCCTCCGCCGCTTGGCGCAGGAGGTTCCCGTCCTCCTCACCCTAGAGCTTCTCCCCGAGGGGCTGGAGCCCGTGGAAGAGCTTTCCCCAAGGCCCATCCGCCGCCAGGTCTACGCCCTCGCCAACCCGGTGGAGGAGAGCCGCTACCTCCTGAGGGCCCTGAAGCGGGCCCTCGCCCCCAAGGCGCTGGGCGGGGAGGGGCTTGCCCCCGAGGAGGTGCTGGTGGTGGCCCCGGAGGGGCGCATCCCCGGGCTTCTCCTCCTCAAGGACGAGTACGGCCTCCCCCTGGTGGACGGGAGGGAACGGGCCCTGGCGGACACGGAGGAGGGGGAAAGGGTCCTCGCCCTCCTCAACCCCTTCCCCACGGGGCGGGACCTCTTGGCCTTAGGGTTTTCCGCCTTGGGCCGGCGCGCCTTGCGCCTGGGCCTGGCGGGGGAGGAGGCGCTTCGGGCCTTGGCGGAGCGGGAAGGCCTCCTTGCGGAGTGGGAGGCGTTTTGCGCCCTCAGGACCCCTGGGGAGGACGCCTTGGCCTGGGGGGAAGCGGTTCTTAAGTGCCTTGGGGTTTCCGACAAGGAGCCCTTCCTCGCCCGGCTCCGCCTGGCCCTGCGGGTGGACCGGGCCAATCCCCTTTCCTGGTGGCGGAGCCTCCTTTTGGACGAAACCTTACCCCCTGAGCCCCAAGGGGGCGTGCCCCTCCTTCCCCCCTTGCGGGCCACGGGGGTGCGGGCCCGGCGGGTTTACGTCCTGGAGTGGCTCGCCGGGCGGTACACCCTCGAGGAGCGGGAGGACTACTTCCTCCTGGAGGACCTTAGGGAAAGCGGGCTTCTTAAGGGGCTTCCCAGGCGGCTTCGGGGGTTAGACCCCCTCTTCCAGGAGGAGATGGCGAGCCGGGGGGAGGAGGTCTTCCTCCTCTACCCGGAGGCGGGGCCCTCGGGGCCCTATGCCCCCTTGGCCCAGGGGGAAAGGCCCGAGCCCTTGCCCCCGGCAAGCCTCCTGGAGGCCCTGCCCCACGAGCCTTTCCGGGTGGAGGACCCCACCACCCAGGCGCCCCCGCCCCACCTCGAGGCCCTCCGCCGCTATTTGGAGTGCCCCTTTCGCGCCTACGCCCTGCGCTTTAACCTCCAAGAGGAAGACGGGGCCCCGGGCTGGCACCTCCTGCCCAAGGAGCTTCCCCGCCTGAAGGAGGACCCCCAAGTGGGCCCTTGGCTTTCGGCGCACAGGGAGCACCTGGAGGGGATGGCCTTTTGGGTGCCTTGGCAGGGCCGCCGATTCGTCCTGCGCCTGGACGGGGTGCGGCGGGAGGGGAAGAGGGTCCACCTCTACCGCCTCCTTCCCCCGGGCAAGGAACCCGACCTGAGCCCCAAGACCCGCTGGACGGAGTGGTACGCCCTAAAGGCCCTCCTTTTGCGGAAGGACGTGGAGGAGGTCTTCCTTTGGGTCTGGCCCTGGCTGGGGGCGCCCAAACTCCACCGCAAGACCCCTTACCGCCCGAAGGAGCGGCTTCCCTTGGCGGAGGAGGTGGAGGAAATGGCGCAAGCGGCCTACCAAGCATGGGAGAAGGGCACCTTTCCCCCCAAGCCCGGCCCCCACTGCTACCACTGCCACTTGGCCGACGTCTGCCGCAAGGAGGAGGTATGAGGCTTTACGTTGCCTCGGCGGGCACGGGGAAGACGCACACCTTGGTGCGGGAGCTTTTGGAAAGTCTCCGCCAAGGCGTGCCCCTAAGGCGCATGGCCGCCCTCACCTTCACCCGCAAGGCGGCGGAGGAGCTCAGGGGAAGGATCCTGGAGGCGGTGGCCCAGCTGGGGGACGAGGCGGCGAGGCGGGAGGCCTATGGGGCGGTCTTCACCACCATTCATGGCTTCATGGCCGAGGCCTTGCGCCACACCGCCCCCTTCCTCTCCCTGGACCCCGACTTCGCCCTTTTGGACGAGTTCTTGGCCGAGGAGGTCTTCCTGGAGGAGGCGCGAAGCCTCCTTTACCTTAAAGGGCTTTCCCCCGAGTGGGAGGAGCCCCTCCGGGCCCTTTACCGCAAGCGCTCCTTGGCGGAGGCCTTCCTGCCCGCCGAGGGGGAGGAAAACGGGAGGCTCCTCGCCCTCTACGGGGAGGTCCTTGCGGGCTACCGCCGCCGGACCCTCGAGGCCCTGGGGCCGAGCGACCTCGAGGCCCTGGCCCTCCGCCTGGTGGAAAACCCCCTCGCCCTTTCCCGCCTGGTGGAGCGCTTCCCCCATCTCTTCCTGGACGAGTATCAGGACGTGAACCCCCTTCAGGCCCGCTTCTTTGGGGCGTTGGAGGAGGCGGGGGCCAGGCTCGTGGCCGTGGGGGACCCCAAGCAGTCCATCTACCTCTTCCGCAACGCCCGGGTGGAGGTCTTCCGCCAGGCCCTGGCCCGGGCGGAAAGGCGCGAGCTTAAGGAAAGCCGCCGCCACGCCAGGGAGGTGGCGGCTTTCTTGAACCGGTTCCTGGCCCTTTTCCCCGAGGCGGAACGGGTGCCCCTGGTGCCCTTGCGGGAGGAGGAGGGGCGGGTGGAGGTGCACTGGGTGGTGGGGGAAGGCGAATTGGAGGCCAAGCGGGCCTTTGAGGCGCGCCTTTTGGCCGAGCGGCTTCGGGCGCTTGCGCAGGAGGGGGTGCCCTTCCCGGACATGGCCGTCTTGGTGCGAAGCCGCACGAGCCTTCCCCCCCTGGAAAGGGCCTTCCGCGCCCTGGGGGTGCCCTACGTGTTGCGGCGGGGGCGGAGCTTCTTCACCCGGCCCGAGGTGCGGGACCTCTACCACGCCCTCAGGCTTTCCCTCCTGGAAGGCCCTCCTTCCCCTTCCGAGCGGCTTTCCCTTCTGGCCTTTTTGCGGGGGCCTTTCTTGGGGCTCAACCTGGGGGCGGTGGAGGAGGCCTTGCGGGCGGAAGACCCCTTACCCCACCTGCTCGAGGAGGCGCAGGCCCGCCTGGCCTGGCTCAAGACCCTGGCGGGGAAAAGGCCTTTGGAGGCGCTTAAATCCCTGGTCCAGGACGAGGTCTTCCTCAGGCGGCTTGAGCCCAGGGCCCGGGCCAATCTGGACGCCCTTTTGCTCCTCGCCGCCCGGGAGCGCTTTCCGGACCTCGAGGCCCTCCTGGAATGGCTCAAGGTGAGGGCCCAGGACCCCGAGGCCGGGGAGCTTCCCGAGGGGGGCGAGGGGGTGAACCTCCTCACCGTCCACGCCGCCAAGGGCCTGGAGTGGCCGGTGGTGGCGGTCTTTGACCTGGCCCGGGGGGAGCCCCCGGACCGGGAGCCCCTCCTGGTGGGGGAGGGGGGGCAGGTGGCCTTGAAGGGCACCCCGGGCTACGAGCCCTTGGCCGGGGCCCTAAAGAAGGCGCAACGGGAGGAGGCGTTCCGCCTCCTCTACGTGGCCCTTTCCCGGGCTAGGGACGTCCTCCTCCTCACGGGAAGCCTCTCCGGGCGCCCCGGGCCTTGGGCGGAGGTCCTTTGGGATTTGGGCCTGGGCCCTGACGGGGAAGACCCCCTGGTGCGCCGCCACTCCCTAAGCCCCCTGCCCCGGGTGCAGCCCCAAGGGAAGCGAGAGAGCCCCAGGCCCGCCCCCTACGCCCCTTGGCGCCTGGACCCAAGCCCCTTGCCCTGGGTCTACTCCCCAAGCGCCTTCCGCAAGGACGAGCCCAAGCCCCTGGCGGAGGCCTTGGAGGGGGAGGCGGCCTCCGAGTACGCCCGGGCCCTGGGCACCCTGGTCCACTACGCCATCGCTCGGGACCTGGACCCCCAGGACGAGGGGGCCATGGCGGCCCTTCTCCTCCAGGAGGTGGCCTTCCCCTTCTCCGAGGGGGAAAAGGCGGCGCTTCTCGCCGAGGTGAAGGCCCTCCTTGCCCGCTACCGAGGGCTTTTGGACCAGGCCTTGCCTTCCCTCGAGGCCCGGGCCGAGGACTACCCCGAGCTTCCCCTGGTCCTTCCCCTGGGGGGCACCGTCTGGCACGGGGTCCTGGACCGCCTCTATAGGGTGGGGGAGCGGTGGTTCCTGGACGACTACAAGACCGACCAAACGGTGAAGCCCGAGGCCTACCGCTTCCAGATCGCCCTTTACGCCGAGGCGGTGCGGCGAGCCCTGGGGGTGGAGGCGGAGGCCAGGCTCGTCTACCTGCGCCACGGCCAGGTCCACGCCTTTCCCCCAGAGGCCCTGCAGGAGGCCTTAAGCCAGGTACCAAGGGAAATCCCCCCGGGGTGAGCCCGGGGGGAGGAAAGGGTGGCGCCTAGCGCTTGGAGTACTGGGGCGCCCGGCGGGCCTTGTGCTTGCCGTACTTCTTCCTTTCCACCATGCGGGGGTCGCGGGTGAGGAAGCCCAAGGGCTTGAGCTTGGCGCGGTAATCCGGGTTGTAGCGCAGAAGGGCCCGGGCCACCCCTAGCTTGATAGCGTCAATCTGGCCGCTCTTGCCGCCCCCCGTCACGGTGATGTAGGCGTCAAAGCGGCCCAAGGCGTCCACCACCCGCAAAGGCTCCAGGGCCGCCACCGCCCGCACGATGCCCTGGAAGTAGTCCTGGAAGTCCTGGCCGTTCACGGTGACCTTACCGCTTCCGGGTCTGAGGAAGACCCGGGCCACCGCCTCCTTGCGCCTGCCGGTGCCGTAGTACTGCTCCATCACTTGACCTCCAGCTTCTGGGGCTTCTGGGCCTGGTGGGGGTGGGTGGGCCCGGCGTAGACCTTAAGCCGCTTGAAGAGCTTCCGCCCCAAGGGCCCCTTGGGGAGCATCCCCTTCACCGCCTGCTCCAGCACCCGCTCGGGGTGGGTGGCGAGCATCTTCTCCGCCGGGATCTCCTTGAGGCCCCCCTGGTAGCCGCTATAGCGGGTGTAGATCTTCTGCTTGAGCTTCTTCCCCGTGAGGCGGATCTTGTCGGCGTTGATCACCACCACAAAATCCCCCATGGCCACGTTGGGGGTCCAGTCGGGGCGGTGCTTGCCCCTAAGGAGGGTGGCGATCTGGGTGGCGAGCCGCCCCAGGGTCTTGCCCTCGGCGTCAATCAGAACCCAACGGGGTTCAATCTCCTTCGGCACGTACGTTTGCATGACCAGGGCCCTCCTCAAGTTCTTGCCGGGGGATCGGGGGACCCCGCAAGAACGCCAAAGAAGACTCTACCACAAACCAAGGCCTTCCGCCAGATGTGGTAGGCTAAAGTCCCGTGAGCGGGGTTTCCGATAGCCCAACAAGGCCCAGGAAGTACGTGTTCGTCACCGGAGGGGTGGTGTCCAGCCTGGGGAAGGGGATCCTCACCTCCTCCCTGGGGGCCCTTTTCCGGGCCCGGGGGTACCAGGTCACGGCCATCAAGATTGACCCCTACGTGAACGTGGACGCCGGCACCATGCGCCCCTATGAGCACGGGGAGGTCTTCGTCACCGCCGACGGGGCGGAGACCGATTTGGACATCGGCCACTACGAGCGCTTTTTGGACATGGACCTCTCCCGGGGGAACAACCTCACCACCGGCCAGGTCTACCTTTCCGTGATCCAGAAGGAGCGCCGGGGCGAGTACCTCTCCCAGACGGTCCAGGTCATCCCCCACATCACCGACGAGATCAAAGACCGCATCCGCAAGGTGGCGGAGGAGCAGAAGGCGGAGGTGGTGGTGGTGGAGGTGGGGGGTACGGTGGGGGACATAGAAAGCCTCCCCTTTTTGGAGGCCATCCGCCAGTTCCGCTTTGACGAGGGGGAGGCCAACACCTTTTACATCCACCTCACCCTGGTCCCTTACCTGGAGACCAGCGAGGAGTTCAAGACCAAGCCCACGCAGCACTCCGTGGCCACCTTGCGGGGTGTGGGCATCCAGCCCGACGCCATCGTCCTCCGCTCCGTGAAGCCCGTGCCCGAGGAGGTGCGGAACAAGGTGGCCCTCTTCACCAACGTGCGCCCCGGGCACGTCTTCTCCAGCCCCAACGTGGAGCACCTCTACGAGGTTCCCCTCCTCCTGGAGGAGCAGGGCCTGGGCCGGGCGGTGGAGCGGGCCTTGGGATTGGAGCCCGTCTTCCCCAACCTGGCCTTCTGGCAGGAGGCGGTCCGGGTCCTCAAACACCCCGAGCGCACGGTGCGCATCGCCATCGCCGGGAAGTACGTGAAGATGCCGGACGCCTACCTTTCCCTCCTGGAGGCCTTGAAGCATGCCGGCATCAAGAACCGGGCCCGGGTGGAGGTGAAGTGGGTGGACGCCGAGGCCCTGGAGGCGGGAGACCTGGACGAGGCCTTCGCCGACGTCTCCGGCATCCTGGTCCCCGGGGGCTTTGGCGTGCGGGGGATTGAGGGCAAGGTGCGGGCGGCCCAGTACGCCCGGGAGCGCAAAATCCCCTACCTCGGCATCTGCTTGGGCCTGCAGATCGCCGTGATTGAGTTCGCCCGCAACGTGGCGGGGCTAAAGGGGGCCAACTCCACGGAGTTTGACCCCTACACGCCCCATCCCGTCATTGACCTCATGCCGGAGCAACTGGAGGTGGAGGGCCTGGGCGGGACCATGCGCCTCGGGGACTGGCCCATGCGCATCAAGGAGGGCACCCTCCTCCACCGCCTCTACGGCAAGGAGGAGGCCATGGAGCGGCACCGCCACCGCTACGAGGTCAACCCCCTTTACGTGGACCAGTTGGAGCGGGCTGGGCTCGTCATCTCCGCCACCACCCCGGGGATGCGGGGCCGGGGGGCGGGGTTGGTGGAGGCCATTGAGCTAAGGGACCACCCCTTCTTCCTCGCCCTCCAAAGCCACCCCGAGTTCAAAAGCCGCCCCATGCGCCCCTCGCCTCCCTTCGCCGGCTTTGTGGAGGCGGCCTTGCGCCGCCGGGGCTAGCGGAGGAGGCTTGCGAACTGCCGGGCCACCCGGCCGGAAAAGCCCTTTTGCAGGGCAAAGCGAAGGGCCTCTTCCGCTTCCTCTTGGCGGAGGGGGCGGCCCAAGTGGTGGGCCACCGCCTGGAGGTAAAGCCCCTTGTCAAAGGGTGGGAAGGTGAGGACGAGGCCGAAGCGCTCGGAAAGGGCCAGGGTGTCCTGAAGGGCGTCCCAGGCCTCGGGGGCCTCGCCCGGCAGGGGGTTCTCCCCCAGGCGGCGCACCAGGTGGCGGCGGTTGGAGGTGGCCAGGAGGAGGACGTTTTCCGCCGCCCCCTCGAGGCTCCCCTCCAAAAGCGCCTTGAGGTGGTGGAAAGCCGCGTCCTCGGGGTCTAAGGAGAGGTCGTCCAGGAAGAGGAAGAAGCGGTGGGGGAGGGAGGCAAGGGTGGCCAGAAGGGTTTCCAGCTGGGAAAGGGCCTTGGGCTCCACCTCCACCATGCGAGCCCCTTCCAGGTGCAATAGCCCCCTGGCAGCGGTGCTTTTTCCCGTGCCCCGGGCCCCGTAGAGGAGGGTGTGGAGGGCGGGCTTGCCCGCGAGGAAGCGGCGGGCGTTTTCCTCCAGGGCCCGGTGTTGCGCTTCATACCCCAAAAGTTCCCCCGGCTTGGGCAGGCGGGGGGAGGGAAGGGGGTGGAGCTCCCCATCAAAGCGGAAGGCGCGGTACAGGGCGAAGGGCCAGGGCCCGTGGGCCTTTAGGACCGCCGCCATGGCCTCGGGGTCGCGGGCGAGGAGGGCCTGAAGCGCCCCTTCCTCCGCCGGGTGGGGGGGGCGTTCCCCCAGGCTTCGCAGGGGGTATTCCCGGCGCAGGCGCTCCAGCTCCAGGTAGAGGGCCTCGAGGTCCAGCCGCATCAGGTCCAATACCCCTGGGGTGGCCTTCAGGGCCCGGAAAGCCCAAGGAGCCTTGAGGAGGCTTTGCGCCAAGGCGTAGCCCCAGGGTTCCCCTTGGGGAAGGTCCATGGGCAGAAGGTCCAAGGGGTTCTTGGGGTGGTCCATAGCGACCATAATACGGAACCCCCGGGCTTCCCCGGGGGTCCTTGGTGGGCCGCACAGGACTCGAACCTGTAACCCACCGATTAAGAGTCGGTTGCTCTACCGGTTGAGCTAGCGGCCCAAACGCCAAAAGCTAGTGTAGCCCCCCCTTTTGCCCCTGTCAATAGACGTAGAGCACCGCCCGCCCCACCGCCACCTCTATCCGGATCGCCCCCAAGGCCTCGTTCTCCAGGGTGCGGGTGGTGGCCGCCAAAGGGGTCAAGGGGAGGTTCCAGCGGGCCCCTTCCAGGGCCAAGGCCACTTCGGGAAAGGGAAGGAGGCTAAAGGGGGTGCCCGGCGCCAAGGGAAAGGCGTGGGCCCCGGGAAGTAGGGGGTAGGCCCAGGTGAGCCCGTCCGTGAGGGCCACCTTTACCCCCCTTTCCGCCAGGGAAAAGGAAAGGGCCAGGTGGGCCAGGGTGTGGTCCAGCCTCCCCCCAATCCCCCCGAGCAAAAGCACCTCCTCCGCCCCCAGGGCCAAGGCCCTTTGCAACAGGGCTTCCCCGTCGGTCAGGTCCTTTTCCCGGGGCAGGACCTCCTTGGGGGCGGGAAGGGCCGACTGCAGCCAAGGGGGGCTTGAGTCAAAGTCCCCCAGCCACACCTCGGGGATGAGCCCTAAGGCGAGGGCGTGCCTGCCCCCTGAGTCCGCCGCCAGGAGGCGGTATCCTTGAAGCTTTTCCCTAAGTGGCTCTGTGACCAGCAGAGGGCCCCCTAAGAGGAGGGCGAAGCGCCTCATCCCTCCAAGGCTACCGCCTGGGCTAGGTCCAGGTGGAGCCCCACTTCCCCCCCTTCTTCCGGGCCCTCCTCCGCCTCCAGGTAGAGCCTCACGCCCCGCGCCCTCACCCATAGCCCCACCCGGTTCCCGTAGAAAAGCCGCTCCTCCACCACCCCCGCCCAGTCCCCCCCCAAGCGCAAGGCCCGGGGGGGAAGGAGGTGAAGCCGGGGCGGAAGCCCGAGCCGCACGCTCTCCTCGGGGCCCAGCAGGTTCTTGTGCCCGAGGAAGCGGGCGGTCCAGACGTCCTTGGGCCGGGCGTAGACCGCTTCCGGGGTGCCCACCTGCACGAGCTTCCCTTCCCGGAGCACCGCCACCCTTGCCGCCAGGAGAAACGCCTCCTTTTGGTCGTGAGTGACCAGGAGGGTGGTGACGCCCTCTTCCCGCAGGGTCTTGCGCAGGAAGAAAAGGAGCTCCTCGCGAAGCCTGAGGTCCAAAGCCCCCAAGGGCTCGTCCAGGAGGAGGAGGCGGGGCCTCGCCGCCAAGGCCCGGGCCAGGGCCACCCGCTGCTTTTCCCCCCCTGAAAGGGCCTCGGGCCGCTTGCGGGCGTGGGGGGAGAGCTCCATGCGGGAGAGAAGCTCCTGCACCCTTTCTTCCCGCCGGGCCTTGGGCCAGCGGGCCTCCACCAGGGGAAAGGCGATGTTCTCCGCCACGCTGAGGTGGGGGAAAAGGGCGTAGTCCTGGAAGAGGAAGCCCACCCCCCGCTTTTCGGGGGGGAGGGGGGTGAGGTCCAGGGGGCCGAGGCGCACGAGGCCCCGGTCGGGGGGCAGGAGGCCGGCGATGAGCTTGAGAAGGGTACTCTTTCCGCTGCCGGAGGGCCCGAGGAGGGCGAGGACTTCGCCTGCTTGCACCTCGAGGGCCACCTCTAGCCGGAAACCGGGGAAGCGCTTTTCCAGGGCGAAGGCCAGCACCCCTCCATTAAAAAGCCCCCGGGGCCCCTGGGCCCCGGGGGCGGGCCATGGCCTCACTTCAGGCCCAGCTTCTTGCGCTCCTCCAGCACCTGCTGGGGGGTGAGCTTCTTGTCCCGCAGGGCCTTGACCTCGGCCGGGGTGAAGGGCTTGAAGCCCTGGACCTTCTTGTCGTCGCCCCAGGCGGTGGCGATGTGGTTGAGGACGGCGGCGATTTCCTCGTCCTTGAGGCCGTTAAAGGCGGGCATGGCTCCGTTATACTTCATGCCCTTGACCTCAATCTGCCCCTGAAGGCCCCATAGGATCACCTTGATCAGGTACTCCCGCCCCCCCTGTTTGCCGAGGATCTCCGCCACGTGGCCCGCCAGGGGCGGGAAGGCCCCGGGGATCCCTTGGCCGTTGGCCTGGTGGCAGCCCGCGCACTGGGCGTAGAGCTTGGCGCCGTCCGCCTGGGCCAAGGCCAGGCCGCCGAGTAGGAGGAAAGCCATAAGGGTCCGCTTCATCTTTACCCTCCGGGGTATAGGGTAGTTTGTCCCTTCGGGTTCGTCAAGAGCCTGGGCTTTAGCTTTCCTTTAGTCGGGGGTAAGGCACCGCTTGGCGCGGGAGGGGGTCATCTACCCCCCAGCTCAAAACAACAGGGGGTATAATGTGAAGAAGCGGTCAAAGTAGTGTAGTCGGGGACTTGATTTTTCCCTGACCAACCTGGTAAGGTACAAATGTCCTTGGGTGTACCCGGGTGGTGTAAGGTGATGTACGCATACAGGGTACTTTGGATGTTCCTCCTCGGCGTGGCGCTGGCGGCGCCGGACTTTGGGCGCTGGTATCCCTTTCCCCAAGCCCAAGCCCTGGCCCAGGAGCACGCCCGGGTGCTCATGGTGTACTTTCATAGCGCCCACTGCCCCTACTGCGAGCAGATGAACACCTTTGTCCTCTCCGACCCCGCGGTGAGCCGCCTTTTGGAAGAGCGCTTCGTGGTGGCCTCCGTGGGTACGGATACCCCGGAGGGGCAGGAGCTGGCCCGGCGCTTCCGCGTGCCGGGCACCCCCACCTTTGTCTTCCTCGTCCCCCGGAAGGGGGCGTGGGAAGAGGTGGGCCGGCTTTTTGGCAGCCGGCCCCGGGCGCAGTTCCTTGCGGAGCTGCGCCAGATGTGCGCCAAAGGAGGTGCGTGTGAATAGGCGAGCGTTTTTGAAGGCGACCGGAGTGGCCCTTTCCGCCCTCGCCGTGGCGGGGCTTCCCGCCATGGCCCAGGGGCTGGAGGGCGAGGACCTGGCCCACCTGGAAAAGGCCCTGCAGGAGGCTTTGGGCAAGGGGTTTAAAGACCTTACCCCCTCCAACCTGGTGAAGCTCACCATGCCGGCCATCGCGGAGAGCGGGGCCAACGTGCCCGCGGAGGTGGAGGTGAACCTGCCCGCAAGCCAGGTGAAGGCCATCCACCTCTTCGCCGACAAGAACCCCACGCCCCGGCTGGTGACCTTCATGCCCATGAAGGCCCTGCCTTACTACGCTACCCGGGTCCGCCTGGCCGAAACCACCGCCATCCGGGCCGTGGTGGAAACCACCGACGGCAAGCTGCTTTTGGCCTCGGCCAGCACCCGCGTGACCGTGGGGGGCTGCGGCTAAAGAAAGGAGGTAGAAGATGCCCATCCGTACCATCGTTCGCCTCACCCCGGCCAAGCCCAAGGCGGGAGAGGAGTTCAAGCTCCAGGCGGTGGCCCAGCACCCCAACGAGCCGGGTACCCGCCGCGACGCCCAGGGGAACCTCATCCCCGCCAACTACATCAACCTGGTGGAGGTCTACTTTGAAGGGGAGAAGGTGGCGGAGGCCCGCCCCGGCCCCTCCACCAGCGCCAATCCCCTTTACGGCTTCAAGTTCAAGGCGGAAAAGCCGGGGACCTACACCGTAAGGCTTAAGGACACCAGCGGCGACACCGGGGAAGCCCAAGTAAAGCTGGAGCTGGCCTAAATGGGGCGCCCGGGAAACCGGGCGCCTTTATGGAGGTGGGTATATGCGGTCCAAGGCGTGGTGGGTGGTAGGCGTGGCCCTTCTCTTGGCCTCGGCCCTGGCCCAGGGAAGCCCGGACCCCCGGGAGGAGGCCAAGCGGCAGAAGGAGCTCCTCCTGCAAACCGCGGGCATCCTCCCCACGGAGCTCGTGGTCCAGCAAGGGGGGGAGCTCTTTAACCGGAAGGGGCCCTCGGGCAAAACCATGGCCGAGTGCGACTTCGGCCTGGGCAAGGGGGTTTTGGAGGGGGCCGCCGCCCGGCTTCCCCGCTACTTCCTGGACACGGGCCGGGTGGAAGACCTGGATGGCCGCATCCTTACCTGCATGACCCGGGTCCAGGGGTTCAAGCCGAGCGAGGTGCGGCGCTCCGAGGTGGTGGCCGTGGCCTTTTACATCGCCAGCAAGTCCACGGGCCACAAGATCCAGGTGCGCCTCCTCTTCCCCCAGGAGCGGGAGCTTTACGCCCTCGGGGAGAAGCTCTTTTACGCCCGCTCGGGGCCTAGGGACGTGGGCTGCGCCACTTGCCATGTGACCTACGTGGGCAAGCGGGCCGGGGTTTTGCCCTACGCCGACGTGCTGGGGAAGGACAAGTCTTGGACCCACTGGCCCGCTTACCGCTACTCCAACGACCAGACCTGGACCATGCAGGACCGCATCCGGGCCTGCTACGGCAACATCGCCCACCCGCAGCCGGATCTGTACTCGCTGCCCATCCTTGCCCTGGAGCTTTACCTGGCCTACCACAGCAACGGGGCGGTGGTGGAGGAGTGGCCCGCTTTCGTGCGGTAGAGGAGGGAGCATGAAGAAGGCGCTATTGTCCCTGGTGGCGCTCGCCTTTGTGGCCTTGGGCCTGGCCCAGCGCTACTTTAGCGAAAAGGAGCTGGAACTCATCCAAACCGCAGGGAAGGATTACGCCCAGGTCTTCTTGAACCAGCGCCCGGACCAGGCCCTTTGCTCCATCCACAAAAACCGCCTTCCCGCCGACCTCCTGCCCCAGTTCATTGAGGAGCAGAGGAGCCTCATCAAGTACCCGGCGAGCGGGAAGCTGATGGGGGACTGGAGGAAGGGCGGGGCCATCTTCAACAACCTTCAGAAGGCCAACTGCTTCTCCTGCCACTTCGGCTCTCCCGTGCACCTGGGCGGGGATGTGGGGCCTAGCCTGGAAAAGTACGGGCTAAACCGGGGCCAGTCCGAGGCGGTGCAGCGGTACACCTACGAGGTGATTTACAACTCTTGGGCCTACTTCCCCTGCACGGTGATGTACCGCTTCGGCGCCCAAGGCCTCCTCACCCCCGAGGAGATCGCCGACGTGGTGGCCTACCTTTTAGACCCGGAATCCGACTTCAACACCAAGCCGGCGGTGGGGTCTAGATGAACCGAAGGGACGTTCTTTTTCTCCTCTCTACCCTTGCGGGCCTGGGACCCAAGGCCCTCGCCCAAGCCTTGGAGAACCCGGCCCGCCTTTATGACCTTCCCCCTTATGGGGACGCCACGCTCCTTTACTTCTCCGACCTCCATGGCCAGGTCTTCCCGCACTATTTCATGGAGCCCCCGAACCTCATCGCCCCCAAGCCCCTCATGGGGCGGCCCGGCTACCTCACGGGGGAGGCCATCCTGCGCTACTACGGGGTGGCCAGGGGGACACCCCTAGCCTACCTCCTTTCCTACCAGGACTTTGTGGAGCTGGCCCGGGCCTTTGGGCCCATAGGCGGCGTGGCCGCCCTCACCGCCCTCATCCGGGACCAAAAGGCACGGGCGGAGGCGGAAGGGGCGAAGGTTCTGGTCCTGGACGGCGGGGACACCTGGACCAACTCCGGCCTTTCCCTCCTCACCCAAGGGGAGGCCATGGTGGAGTGGCAGAACCTGACCGGGGTGGACCACATGGTGAGCCACTGGGAGTGGACCCTGGGCCGGGAGCGGGTGGAGGAGCTTTTGGGAAAGTTCCGTGGGGAGCACCTTTCCTACAACGTGGTGGACGAGCTTTTTGGCGATCCCCTTTTCCCCGCCTACCGCCTCCACCCCGTGGGCCGCTACACCTTGGCCGTGGTGGGGGCCACCTACCCCTACGTGAGGGTGTCCCATCCGGAAAGCTTCACCGAAGGGCTTTCCTTCGCCTTGGACGAGCGGAGGCTCCAAGAGGCGGTGGACGCCGCCCGGGCCGAGGGGGCGGACGCCGTGGTGCTCCTCTCCCATAACGGCATGCAGCTGGACGCCGCCTTGGCGGAGCGGATCCGGGGCATTGACCTCATCCTTTCCGGGCATACCCACGACCTCACCCCCTTGCCCTGGCGGGTGGGAAAGACCTGGCTGGTGGCGGGAAGCGCCGCGGGCAAAGCCCTTATGCGGGTGGACCTGAAGTTGAAGAAGGGGGGTGTTGCCAACCTGCGGGCGCGGGTCCTGCCCGTCTTGGCAGAGCACCTGCCAAAGGCTGAGGACGTGGAGGGCTGGCTTTCGGAGAAGGTGGCTCCACACCGGGAGCACCTCTTCACCCCTTTGGCGACGGCGGAGACCCTGCTTTACAAGCGGGATACCCTCTACTCCACCTGGGACCACCTGGTGGGCCAGGCGGTGAAGGCCTTGTACCCGGAGGTGGAGGTGGTCTTCAGCCCGGCGGTGCGGTGGGGAACCACGCTTCTTCCGGGGCAGGTCATCACCCGGGACCACCTTTACGCCTACACCGGCTTCACCTACCCCGAGCTCTACCTCTTTTACCTGCGGGGAGAGCAGATCCAGGGCGTCTTGGAGGACATCGCCAGCAACGTCTTCACCCCTGACCCCTTCTACCAGCAAGGCGGTGATGTAAGCCGCACCTTTGGGCTTTCCTACGTTCTGGACCCCGACGCCCCCACGGGCAAAAGGGTGCGGGAGCTACGGGTGGGGGATAGGCCCTTGGACCCGGGCCGCCGCTATTTGGTGGCCGCCTACGGGGGAAGGCTCCAGCGACTGGGGGAGGCCAAGCCGGGCTTTGAGCCTAGGCCCATTTATGCGGTCTTGGAGGAGTACCTCAAGGGGGTGGGCCGGGTCAAGGTTCTGCCCGAGCCCAACGTGAAGGTAATAGGGCGTAACTACCGCGTGCCGGAGGTGACGGGATGAAGCGAATGGGGTTGTCGGTCCTAGGCTTGTTGGCGCTGGGCGTGGCCCTTTCCCAGGTGAGCCCCTTCCGGGCTCGCCTCGAGGCCTTGTTGCACTCGGGAGGGCATGAGTTCGCCCAAGTAATGCTTTCCCAAGACAAGGCTCAGGCCCTCTGCTCCCAGTACCGGGACAAGCTCCCCCCGGACCTTGTACCGGGGTTTTTGGCGGAGCAGAAGGCCCTCATCAAGTACCCGGCGAACGGGAAGCTGATGGGGGATTGGAAGAACGGGGAGAAGGTTTTCACCGATCCCAAGCGGGGCAACTGCTACGCCTGCCACGCCGGGGTACCCACGGAGGTGGCCCACGGCACCATGGGGCCGAGCCTCACGGGTTACGGCCAGCGGGGCACAAGCGAGGCGGTGGTGCGCTACACCTACGAAAAGATCTACAACGCCTGGGCCTTCGTGCCCTGTTCCCTCATGTACCGGGGCGGGGTGCACGGCCTCTTCACCCCCGAGGAGACCGCCGATTTGGTGGCCTTCCTCCTGGACCCCGAGTCCCCCATCAACCGGAGGTGAGCCATGAAGCCTAAGAAGCGGATCTTCCTCCTCGGCCTCGTGGCCTTGGGCGCCCTGGGGGGGCTTTGGGCCTACACCCAAGGGGAAAAGCCCCTGGACCCCTTTGAGGAGGCCATGCGCCAGCGGCAGATGTACCTGGAAACCTTCGGCGTCTTGCCCGGGGAGCTTTACGTGGAGGAGGGCAAGGAGCTCTTCTTCCGCAAAGGCCCAAGCGGCAAGACCCTCGAGGCCTGCGACTTCGGCAAGGGCCCCGGGGTTTTGGAGGGCGTCTACGCCGTTTTGCCCAAGTACTTCCCCGACACCAAGCGGGTGGAGGACCTGGAAACCCGGGTCTACACCTGCATGCAGCGGGTGCAGGGCTTTAAGCCCGAGGAGATCAAGCGGGACGAGGTGAAGGCCATCACCACCTACATCGCCTCCTTCTCCTCCAAGGCCAAGCTCCAGGTGGTGCCCAGGCGCCCGGAGGAGCTGGCCCTGTACAACCTGGGGCGGGAGCTTTGGTACCAGCGGGCGGGGGTGCGGGACATGAGCTGCGCCGTCTGCCACGAGCAGTACGCAGGCCATAGGGTGCGGCTTTCCCCGGTGCGTAGTCCCAAGCAGGGTCTCGGGAACGAGTGGCCCGCCTACCGCTTTGAGGAGGACAAGCTCTACACCATGGAGGACCGCATTAACTTCTGTTACGAGTCCATCGCTATCCCCAAACCCAACTTCTACTCGGAAGTCCACATCGCCCTCACCGTCTACATGCTGGCCGAGGCGACCAAGGCCGGGCGCTCCTTTGAGGAGTTGCCCTTCTTCACCCGTTAGCCATGCGCCGCCGCCACCTTCTCGCCCTTTTGCCCCTTTTCCTCCTGAAGGCCCGGGGGGAGGAGGGGGGCGACTGGGTCCAAGCTTTCGGGGCCTTCCTCAAGCGGGTGCCCCCGGCGAGCTACCTGGTCTACCCCACGGAGGCCAAGGACCTCCTCCTCTTTGAGCCCTTCATCTTGGATGTGCGCACGGCGGAGGAGCGGAAGAGGGGCTACATCCCGGGCTCGGTGCACATCTACGCCGGGGAGGTGCCGGACCGCTTGGCCGAGCTTCCCCAGGATAAGGAGGCCCTTATTCTCGTTTACTGCAACTCGGGGAGCGTTTCCGCGGTGGTGGCGGCTTACCTGCAGGCCTTGGGGTATAAGAACGCCAAGAACATCGCCCATGGGTTCAAAGGCTGGCTGGACGCCGGCCTAGAAGTGGAGGGAGGATCATGAAAAAGGTTTTGGCGCTGGTGGTGGCGTTGGGCCTCTCCTTGGCCCAGTCCTTGGTGGTGGAGGTCCGAGGGAGCCTGGAGGCGGTGGAGGAGAGGACGCTCGCCGCCTTGAAGGCGGTGGGCCTCGAGCCCGACCGGGTCCTCAACCTGGGGGAGCAGGTGCGCCAGGTCACGGGCCCGGGCTTCCCCGACTACCGCCTGGTGGTCCTGAAGCCGGAAAAGGGAAGCCTGGAGGCGGTGAGCAAAAATCCCATGGCGGCCATCGTCCTGCCCCCCACGGTGTTCATCACCGGGGAGGGGGAGAGGTACCTGGTGGGCACCTTTGACGGACGGCTCCTCTTTGGGATGCTCGGGGTTTATGGCGGGGAGGTGGAGCGGCTTGTCTGGCGCCTCGAGGCCGCCTTGGGCCGGCTTGGCCTGGTGCGCAAGGTGTCTCCCGCCATGATGCCGGACCCCAACAGCGGCATGATGCCCGCCCTCCTCTACCGGGTGCGGGGGGCCAAGGTGGAGGACGTGGTCCTCATGGTGGAAACCGAGCTCACCTCCGCCGGGCTCAACCTCTTGCCCCACGTCCAGGTGGGCCCCGTCACGGTGATCATGCCCTGCAAGAGCGAGTGGGCCCGCATCATGTTCCTCACCCAGCCCGCCGGGGGCTTCGCCGCCCCCTGCCGCTTCTTCGCCATGCCGATGGGGCAAGACGTCCTGGTGGGGGCCATTGAGCCCATGCTCATGACCATCATGCCGGGGGTCATGGGCTCGCCGGCGGTGGCCATGCTCCAAGAGGCCAGGCGGGTGATGGCGGGCATCCTGGAAGCCGTGGGCGGGGAGTCCTACCGCCCTGGCCAATAAAAGGGAGGGAGACGCATGGGTAAGGTGAACCGGAGGGACCTTCTAAAGTCGGGGGCCGCCTTGGCGGCGGCGAGCGCCCTGGGGGGCAAGGCCTTCGCCCAGGAGTTTTACGCCCGCCCTGCCACCCTGCTCCCCCGCACCCGCAAGCCCCGGGTGGTGGTCATCGGGGGCGGCTGGGGCGGGACCACGGTGGCGCGGAAGCTGGTGCGGTCCGGGGTGGACGCCGAGGTGGTCCTCATTGAGCAAAAGCCCATCTTCATGTCCTGCCCCATGTCCAACCTCTTCCTGGCGGGGGTCAAGCCCTTGGAGTGGCTCGTCTTTGATTACACCAACGTGGTGAAGGATGGGGTCATCTTCGTCCAGGAAAAGGTCTTGGACATCAACCGCGACCGCCGCCTGGTGCGCACCGCCGGGGGGTACGTGGCCTACGATTTCCTGGTCCTGGCTCCCGGCATTGACTACATGTACGAGGCCATCCCCGGCTACGCCGAGGTGAAGCACCTCCTCCCCGTGGGCTTCAAGCCCTTTGAGCACATCGCCCTGAGGCGGATGCTGGACCAGTTTGACGAGACGGGTGGGGAGCTCGTCATGTACATCCCGAACCCCCCTTACCGCTGCCCCCCGGGCCCCTACGAGCGGGCGGCCATGCTGGCCTGGCGGCTCAAGACCAAGGGGGTGAAGGGCAAGGTCATCGTTCTGGACGCCAACCCGCAGCCCGTTTCCAAGGCCCCGGGCTTCCTCGCCGCCTACAACGACCTTTACAAGGACTATCTGGAGTACGTGCCCAACACCAAGATCACCGGTCTGGATTACGGGAAGAAGCGGGTCCTCACCGAGCTTGGGGAGGTGGCCTTCACCCTGGCGGACATCATCCCCCCCATGAAGGCGGGGGAGCTGGTGCGCGTGGCGGGGCTTGGGGAGCGCTGGGCCAACGTGCGCATCCCCTACTTCCTCTCGGAAAAGGACGACCGGGTGTACCTGGTGGGGGACATTACCGGCAACACCCCCTACCCCAAAAGCGGCATGGTGGCCTACGTCTCCGGCACCATCGTGGCCCGGCAGATCGCCGAGCGCCTTAAAGGCAAGCCCTTGGCGGAGATCCCCCCTGAGCTTCCCCAGAACATCTGCTACTCCTTCGTGGACTCGGAGGAGGCCATCTGGGTTTCCGCCAACTACTCCTGGGATGAGGCGGCCAAGCAGATCAAAGCGCAAAGCGCCGTGGACAACCAGCGCTCCAAGGCCAACGGCCAGGCGGCCATTGGCTGGGCCACCGGCATTTGGAACGACATGTTCGGCCCTGCCTAAGGCGTTAGGCCCCGCCCCCTCAGGGGGGCGGGTTTTTCTTGCGCCCGTGGGATACGATAGGAGGGTATATGGACCGACGGAAGTTCTTCCGGCTTCTTGGAGCGGGAGGCCTCTTTAGCCTTCTTAGGGTCCGGGCTCAAGGGGCTCCCTGGAGCGAGGAAACCTTCGCCCCCACCAAGACCCTCGGGGCTCCCCTTTCCGAGTACGGGAACAGGAGCCCCTTTGAGGAGGAGGTGGTGCGCTACATCTCCCCCAACCTGCGCACCCGCCACTCGGGGGCGGACTTCGCTCCCCTGGAGCGGCTGGAGGGGGTCATCACCCCCAACGGCCTCCACTTTGAGCGCCACCACGCCGGGGTGCCCCAGGTGGACCCCAAGCACTACCGCCTGGTGATCCACGGGATGGTGGAAAGGCCGTTGGTCTTCACCCTGGAGGACCTCAAGCGCTTCCCCTCCGTGACCCGCACCTACTTCATTGAGTGCGCCGGAAACGGGCAGAACGGCTACCGCAACCCCCCCGACCCCAACCTCACCGCCACCCGAAGCCGGGGCCTCGCCTCCAACGCCAGCTGGACGGGGGTGCCCCTGGCCCTCCTCCTCAAGGAGGCGGGGGTGAAGCCGGGGGCGAGGTGGCTCATCCCCGAGGGGATGGACGCCGCCATGTACACCCGCTCCCTTCCCCTGGAGAAGGCCATGGAGGACGTCTTGGTGGCCTATGCGCAAAACGGGGAGGCCCTCCGCCCCGAGCAGGGCTACCCCGTGCGCCTGGTGGTGCCGGGCTGGGAGGGGAGCATCCAGGTGAAGTGGCTAAGGCGCATCCTGGTCACGGACCTGCCCGCCATGGCCAAGGACGAGACCAGCGAGTACACGGACGTCATGGCGGACGGGAAGGTTTTGGCCTTCACCTGGGTCATGGAGCCCCAGTCCATCATCACCTACCCCTCGGGGGGGCAGGCCATCAAGCCCGGGTTTCACGAGATTCGGGGCCTGGCCTGGAGCGGGTTCGGCCGGGTGACCAAGGTGGAGATCTCTTTTGACGAGGGGAAGACCTGGCGGCAGGCCACCTTAGAGCCTCCTGTGGAGCGCTACGCCTTCGTCCGCTTCAAGATGCCCTGGCAGTGGCGGGGCGAGGAGGCGGTGCTGTGGAGCCGGGCCTGGGACGAGAAGGGAAACACCCAGCCCACCCGGGAGGAGTTCTTCAAGCGCTGGGGCAAGAACAACCGCTACCACTACAACGCCATCCAGGCTTGGCGCATCCTGCCCGACGGCCGGGTGGTGAACGGGGACCGGCCCTTGGGCGTTCAGGCCCTGGGCCCCGTGGGCGGGTGCGACGGGGAGGTGTTTGATGGCTAAGAAACTCTTCTTCGCCGTGGTCCTTTTGGGCTTGGCGGTGGGGGCGCGGTACGGCCTCGGCACCCCCATCAGCGAGGAACTCGCCGCCCAGTACGACCTTAGGCCCGTGGTCCTGCCCGACGGCCGGGGGCTTCCCCCGGGGGAGGGGAGGGTGGAGGAGGGGGAGCGGATCTACGCCGAGAAGTGCGCCTCCTGCCACGGGGCCCGGGGGGAAGGCTACCCCTTTAACCGCTTGGTGGCGGAGCCCTTCCCCATCACCCCGGACACGGAGCCCGTGGAGTACGCCATCGGCAACTACTGGCAATACGCCACCACCCTTTACGATTACATCCGCCGGGCCATGCCCTTCGGTCAGGAAGGCACCCTCACCAATGAGGAGGTCTACCACTTGGTGGCCTTCCTCCTCTACATGAACGGCATCATAGAGGCGAATGAGCCCGTCAACCAAAAGACCCTGCCCCAGGTGCGCATGCCGGCCCGGGAGCTCTTGGACCTGGACCCGGAGACCAAGCGCCGCTTCCCTTGGCTCACCTTGCCCTAGGATGGGAGCATGACGCTTTCCTTGGGCGCGGCCTTCTTGGCGGGGGTGCTCTCCTTCCTTTCCCCTTGCGTGCTCCCTTTGGTGCCCACCTACCTTTTCTACCTGGGGGGGGAAAGGGGGCGCCCCCTCTTTAACGCCCTCTTCTTCGTCTTGGGCTTCGGGGCGGTGTTTTTCCTCCTGGGGCTTCCTTTTACCCTCCTTGGGGGGCTTCTTTTTGAACACCGCCAGACCCTGGCCCGCGTGGGGGGGGTGGTCCTGGTCCTCTTCGGGCTTTACATGCTGGGCTTGAGGCCCAAGTGGGGGGTTTCCCTCCGCTATGAAGGGGAGACGGGCCGCCCCTTGGGGGCCCTCTTGCTTGGGGCCACCTTGGCCCTGGGCTGGACCCCGTGCATCGGCCCCATCCTGGGGGCCATCCTCACCCTCACCGCCGTGGGGGGCGGGGTGGGCTTCCTGCTGGCGTACATCCTGGGGCTTGCGGTGCCCTTCCTCTTGGTGGCCCTCTTCGCCGAGCGGCTCAAGGGGTGGCTACGGCGGGCGGGAAGGCTTTCCCATTACGTGGAGATCTTCGCTGGGGTGGTGCTCGTCCTCGTGGGGGTGCTCCTCTTCACCGGGACGTACTCCGCCTTGAACACCTTTTTCCTGCGGATCACGCCGGAGTGGCTGCAGAAGTACCTATAGGGACCCTTGTCCCCGGGGTATACCCCTAGACTGAAGGGAGCATGTTGCGCCTCGAGGCCGTTTCCAAGCGCTTTGGCCGGGACTGGGTCCTGCGGGATGTGAGCCTTTCCCTAGGGCGGGGCGAGGTCCTGGCCCTCCTCGGCCCCAACGGCTCGGGCAAGACCACCCTTTTAAGGCTCATGGCGGGGCTTTTGAAGCCCACCCGGGGCCGGGTGGTGCGGGAGGGGAGGGCCCTCTTCCTCGCCAATCCCCCCCCCTTCCACCGCCACCTCACCGCCAAGGAACACCTCCTTTACGACCTGGCCTTCCACGGCGGGAGGGGGGACTGGCGGGGGGCCTTGGCCCGGTATGGCCTGCCGGAGGACCTGCCCCTCGCCGCCTTCTCCAGCGGGATGAAAAAGCGCTTGGCCCTGGCCCGCCTGGAGCTTCTTTCCCCCGACCTTTGGCTTTTGGACGAGCCGGAAACCGCCTTGGACCAGGAGGGGCGCGAACTCCTCCTCCGGGCCTTGGACGGGGCCCGGGCGCGGGGAGGGGTGGTCTTCGCCACCCACGACCGGGCCTTGGCGGAGGCGGTGGCGGATCGGGTCCTCTGGCTGGGGGCGGCGTGAGGGCGGAAGGGCAGAAGGCAGTGGGGAGGGGGGGCTTGGGGGTGGGGCGGGTTTGGCTTTTGGCCCTGCGGGACCTGCGCCTGGAGGTGCGGGACCGGGCGGGGGTGCTCTCCGCCCTCAGCTTCCTGGCGGTGATGCTCTTCATCATGGCCTTGGCCCTGGGCCCGGAGGAGGGGGCCTTGCGCCGGGCCGCCCCCGGGGTCTTGTGGGTGGCCTTGGCCTTCCTGGCCACGCTTCTTTCCACCCGGGCCTTTGCCTTGGAGGTGGAGGACGCCACCTTGGACGATCTCCTCCTGACCCCCGGGGGCAAGGAGTGGGTCTACTTCGGGAAGCTCCTCTTCCAGATGCTCCTCCTCTTCCCCCTTTCCGCCTTTGCCCTGCTCCTTTCCGCCCTGCTCTTCCACCTGCCCCTGGGAAAGGCCCTTCCCCTTTTCCTCACCCTGGCCCTGGGGGGGCTTGGCTACGCGGGCGTGGCCACTTTTTACGCCGGGCTCCTCGCCCGGCTACGGGGGCGGGAGGTGCTTTTGCCCCTTCTCCTCTTCTCCTTGGTGGTGCCCGTGGTCCTGGCGGGGGTCCGGGCCACGGCGGGGCTTTTGGAGGGGGTTCCCCTGGCGGAAGTGGCTTCTTGGTGGCAGCTTCTTTTGGTCTTTGACGTGGTCTACCTCACCGCGGGGGCCCTCCTCTTCCCCGTGGTCATGGAAGGGTAGGGGCCACAGATTTTTCACCCGGGAGGTGGCTATGCTTAGGGTTGTGGAGGCAAGCGATGCTTAAGGCGGCACACCCGGAACGACCCGACGCCCTCACTTGGGCCTTCTTGGGCCTGGGGGTACTCCTTCTGCCCGTGGGGCTTTACCTGGCCCTCTCCGCCCCGCCGGACGTGAACCAGGGGTACCTGGCCCGCATCATGTACCTGCACGTGCCCGGGGCGTGGCTTGGCTACCTGGCCTTCTTCGTGACCTTCCTTTACTCCCTCCTTTACCTCTTCCGCCAAGACCCTCGCTACGACCGGGTGGCCCTGGCCAGCGCCGAGATTGGCCTCGTCTTCATGGGCCTAGCCCTGGTGACGGGGATGCTTTGGGCCCGGCCCACCTGGGGGGTCTACTGGGCCTGGGAGCCCAGGCTCACCACCACCGCCATCCTCTTCGCCGTTTACGTGGGCTACTTCCTCCTTCGGGGGGCCATAGAGGACCCGGAGCTTCGGGCCAAGGCGGCGGCGGCGGTGGGGGTCTTGGGCTTCATCAACGTGCCCATTAGCTACATGTCGGTGAAGTGGTGGCGGAGCCTGCACCAGACCCAGTCCATTGACCTGACCACGGGCAAGATCCACATGGACCCGGCCATGCTCCAGGCCCTCCTCTTCAACCTCTTTGTCTTCACCCTGCTCTACCTGGGCTTCGTGCGCCTTAGGGCCTTGGTGGCGGCCCTCGAGGCCCAAAAGGAGGAAGCGTGAACGAGGTCTTCGTCACCTGGGTCTACGCCCTCACCTACCTCACGGTTTTTGGCTACCTGGCCTACCTCTTCTGGCGCTACCGGAGGGCAAGATGAGGATCAAGTACCTCCTCGGCCTTTTGGTCATCCTGGGGGCCTTGGGCTACCTCATCTTCGGGGGCTTGGGGCAGAACCTGGTCTATTTCCTAACCCCTTCGGAATACCTCCAGGACCAACCCCGCTACCAAAACCGCCCCGTGCGCCTGGGGGGCCTGGTGAAGCCGGGCACGGTGCGGTACGACAAGGACCGGCTAGAACTCCGCTTCATTCTCACCGACGGGGTGGCGGAGGTGCCCGTCTTCCACAAGGGCACCCCCCCGGGCATGTTCAAGGAGGGCCAGGGGGTGGTGGTGGAAGGCCGCTTCCAAGAGGGGGTCTTCCAGGGCACCAACCTCCTGGTGAAGCACTCGGAAAGCTACCAGGCCCCCAAGGAGGGGTGGACGCCCGAGGAGGTGCGCAAGCTCATTGAGGAGGCCAAGTGACCCCGGCGCTATTGGGCAACGTCGGCGTGAACCTGGCCCTGGCCTTTAGCCTCTTGGGCCTGGCCCTGGCCCTCTTGGCCTACTTCCAGGGGGATGGGCGCTTCCTGAAGGGAGCCAAATCCCTCCTCCTCCCCGCCTTCCTCGCCGCCTTGGCCGCCTTCTTGGCCCTAGAGTGGGCCCTTCTCACCCACGACTTCTCCCTGGCCTACGTGGCCAGGAACCACTCGGTGAAGGACCCCCTTTGGGTCACCCTGGTCACCCCTTGGGCCGCTCTAGAGGGAAGCATCCTCCTCTGGGGGCTTTTGCAGACCCTCTACACCCTCTTGGCGGGCCGGCGGGCTTTGGACCCTTGGCGGGCCTCCTTGGTGCTCGCCGTGCTTTTTGGCGTCCAGGTCTTCTTCTTTGGGGTCATGGCCACCATCGCCAGCCCCTTTGAAACCCTTCCCAACCCGCCCCAAGACGGGGTGGGCCCCAACCCCCTCCTGCAGAACCACTGGATGATGGCCGTCCACCCCGTGCTCATGTACCTAGGCTTCGTGGGTCTGAGCGTGCCCTACGCCTACGCCGTGGCGGCCATGGTCACCCGCCGCTACCAGACTTGGGTGGAGGAGACGCGGTGGTGGACCCTCATCGCCTGGGGCTTTCTCACCGCCGGGAAGGTGGCGGGGATGTGGTGGAGCTACGAGGTCTTGGGCTGGGGTGGGTACTGGGCCTGGGACCCGGTGGAAAACGCCAGCTTCATCCCCTGGCTCCTCGCCACCGCCTTCCTGCACACCGCCCTCGTGCAGCAGACCCGGGGGGCCTTTAAGGCCTGGAACTTCGCCTTTGTCACCCTGGCCTTCGCCGCCACGGTCCTCGGCACCTTCCTCACCCGTAGCGGCGTGATCCAATCCGTGCACGCCTTCGCCGAGGGCCCGGTGGGGCCGGCCTTCTTGGGCTTCTTCCTCCTGGCCACCTCCCTTGGCCTGGGCCTTCTTTCCCGGGTTTCCCGCGAGGTGCGGGACACCGCCTTCTTCCACCCCTTTTCCCGGGAGGGGGCGCTTCTTCTGGGGGCCTTTTTCTTCGCCGGTTGGGCCTTGGTGGTGGTCCTAGGGACCTTCTACCCCCTTTTGGTGGAGGCCTTCGCCGGGGCCAAGGTGAGCGTGGGGGCGCCCTTTTTCAACCAGCTTTCCGCCCCGCTTGGGGCTGGGATTTTGCTCCTCATGGGGGTGGGGCCCCTCCTGCCCTGGCGGAGGCCCAAGGCCGAGGCCTTGCGAAACCTTTACCTCCTCTTGGCCGTCCTGGCCTTGGGGACGCTTCTTGGGCTTGCCCGGGGCTATACCGTGGGGGCCTCCTTGGCGGTGGGGCTTTTCCTCTACAACGTGGCCGCCATCCTCCTCCTGGTGCGGGAAGGGGTCTTGGGGCGGGTGCGGGCGGGGCTTTCTCCGTGGGGCTTTTTGGAAAACCGCAGGCGGGTGGGGAGTCTGGTGGTCCACTTCGCCGTGGCCCTCATGGGGCTTGGCATCGCCTTTAGCCAAACCTACCGCCTGGAAAGCGAGAAGACCCTGTACCGGGGGGGGAGCTGGGAGGTGGCGGGCCTTAGGCTCACCTTCCAGGGGGTGCGGGCCCTGGACGAGGGGCGGCGCTTCGCCGTGGAGGCCCTGGTGGAGACCGACCGCTTCGGGGAGGTGCGGCCCCGGCTCCACTTCTACCCACAGATGAACTCCCCCCTGCCCGCTCCTAAGGTGGTCTACACCCCGGGGAACGACTACTACTTCCTCCTCATGGACTTTGACCGGGAAAAGGGCGAGTGGGCTTCCTTGCGCCTTATCGTCACGCCCCTGGTTTTCTGGATGTGGGTGGCGGGGGGGCTCATGGCCCTGGGAACCCTGTACATCCTCTGGCCGCAGGCGCGCCGGGAGGAGGCTAGGGGGGTGAGCCCGGCGTGAGGGCCTGGCTTTGGATCCTTTTGGTGGTGGCCTTGGGGGGGCTTTTCTTCTGGGGGATGCAGCGCAACCCCAAGGACCTTCCCTCGGTCTTGGCCAAGGAGAGGCGCCCCGCCCCCGACTTCGCCCTGCCCGTCCTTCCCCCCTACCGGGCCGAGTGGGGGGAGACCTTCCGCCTCTCGGACCACCTGGGGAAGCGGCCCATTGTCCTCAACTTCTGGGCCAGCTGGTGCTACCCCGCCTGCTACGAGGAGGCCCCGGTTTTGGAGGCCGCCTGGCGCACCTACAAGGAGCGGGTGCTTTTCCTCGGGGTGAACACCCAGGACAAGGAGCCGGAGGCTTTGAAGTTCATCGCCCAGTTCGGCCTAACCTTCCCCCAGCTCTTTGACCCCCGGGGCCGGGTGGGGGTGGACTACGGCATGTACGGGGTGCCCGAAACCTTCTTCATAGACGGCGAGGGGCGGGTTTTGGCCCGCCACGCCGGGGCCATTGACCAGGCCACCTTGGAGAAGTACCTAAAGGAGGCGTTGCCGTGAGGTGGGTGTTGTTCCTCGCCCTTTTCTTCCTGCCCGCCCTGGGCCAGGAGGGGCCTCCCCCTGACCTTTCCCCGGAGGTCTTCCGCATCGCCCGGGAGCTCCGCTGCCCCGTGTGCCAAGGGGAAAGCGCCGCGGAGAGCAACTCGGGGGTGGCGGTGGAGATGCGGCGCATCATCGCCGAGATGCTTCAGGAGGGCAAGACGGAGGAGGAGATCAAGGCTTTCTTCGTGGACCGCTACGGGGAGTGGATCCTCTATAACCCACCCCGGCGAGGAGTGACGCTTTGGGCCTGGGTGTTGCCCGCGGTGGCCCTTATCCTCTTGGCCCTTGGGCTTTTCGCCTATTTCCGCCCCAAGAAGGTGCCCAAGGAGCTTCTGGAAGAGGCGGAGCGCCGCCTGAAGGAGCCCTGAGCATGACCGCCACCTTGCTTTTCCTCGCCCTTTTCCTCCTCGGGCTTTTCCTGGCCCTAAGGCCCCTCCTGGGCTCCAAGGAGCCCTTTCCCGAGCCGCCCCGGCGGGAGGAGCTCCTTCGGGAGCTGGAGGTTTTGCGCGCCGAGGTGGAGGCCCTCGAGGGGGAGGAGAAAAAGCTCGCCCTGGCCCGCATGGTGGCCTTGGAGAGGGCCCTGGAGGGCTACCGCCCGCCGGCAAGGCGCTCCCTTAACCCCTTGCCCGTGGCCCTCGTCTTGGGGGTGGTGGTCCTCCTGGGGGTGGGCCTTTGGCGCTACACCCTGCCCCGCCTACCTGGGGAGACCACGGTGACGCAACGGGCCGAGGCCCGAGAGCTTAAGGCCCTGGCGGACAAGGCCAAGCGGACGGGGGCGGTGGAGGACCTCTTGGCCTGGGGGCGGCGGGCTTACGCCCTCCAGGCCTTTGACCAGGCGGCGGAGGCCTACCTGGAGGTGCTGAAGAAAGACCCCAGGAACATAGAGGCGGTGCGGCGGGTGGGGATCCTCCTCTTCATGGGGGGAAGGCCGGAAGAGGCGCAGATGTTTTTGGAGATCGCCCAGCACGCAGACCCCAAGGCCGCGGAGGGGTGGCTTTTCCTTGGGAACCTCTACTTCCAAAAAGGGGAGATGGACCGGGCCATCGCCGCTTGGGAGCGGTACCTGGAGGTGGGGGGCGAGGCCAGGGAACGGGTGGAGGGCCTCATTGCCATGGCCCGGGCCCAGGCCCAAGGGGGGAAGGATGGGAGAAGCGTCTACCTGGCCCGCTGCGCCGTTTGCCACGGGGCGGAAGGGGAGGGGGGTGTGGGGCCTAGGCTCAAGGGAAACCCCATTCTGAAAGCCAAGGAGGCGGTGCGGGAGATCGTGCTCCAGGGAAGGGGCAAGATGCCCCCGGTGCCTCTTCCTGAGGAAGAGCTTAAGGCCCTTTTGGCGTACCTCCAAGGGCTATGAAGCGGCGCGACCTCTTCTTCTACATCCCCGTGGCCGTGGCGGGGGGGTTTTTCGCCTGGTTTGGCGTGCGCACCTACAACCTCCGCTTCCGGCCCCGGCCCGAGGCGGGGGCCCCCACGTGGAAGGCGGGCCCCAAGGTGGCGGTGGCCCGTCGCGGGGAGCTTGCCCTGTGGCAGGCCAAACCTTTCCTTTACCCCCTACCCCAGGGGGAACTCAGGGCCTTTCTCTTGCGGCTCCCCGAGGCCCCTCCTGGGGGGCTTTCCCTGGGGGAAGAACACTACGCCGCCTTTAGCCGCATCTGCACCCACCAGGGCTGCACCCTGAACTACGTCCCCGACCCCGAGGCGGCCTCCCTCCTCTACAACTTCCGCCATGAACGGCCCTTCTTGGGCTGCCCCTGCCACTTCGGCGCCTTTGATCCCTTGCTTGGGGGAAAGGCCATCTACGGCCCTCCCCGCTATCCCTTGCCCCGGCTCCGCCTCGAGGCGGAGGGGGATACCCTCTACGCCACCGGCCACGAGGTGCCCCTGCGGCCCATGGAGGGGGTATAGGGGCCTGAGGGGCTTCACCCTCTAGTCCCCAAGCCGTACCCGCACGAAGCGGTCCTTCCCCCGCTGCAGGACCCGGGGCCGGGAGAGGTCCACCTCGAGGCTCGGGTCGGTAATTAGCTCCCCGTCTAGGCGCAGGCCCCGGTTTTGGATGAGCCGCCTCGCCTCGGCGTTGGAGGGGGTGAGGCCCGCCAGGGTAAAAAGCCGCGCCACCCAGATCCGCCCCTCCTTGAGCTCGGAGGCGGGGATGGCCACCTCGGGGAGGTCCTCGGGGATCCCTCCCTTGGCCACCTCGTCGTAGCGGGCCTCCGCCTGGCGGACCTCCTCAGGGCCCGCCTCCTTGTCCCGGCCCAAGGCCTCCCAGGCGTAGCCTAGGCTCTCGTAGAAGGCCCGGTCTAGGCGGGCGGGGATCCGGGGCCTGGCGTAGGCGGCGGTGAGGAGGCGGGCCAGGACCCGGTGGGCGGGAACGGGGCCCGCCTGGAGAAGGGCCCCGGTCTCCTCCTCCGTGAGGTCCGTGAGGAGGCGGAAGTAGCTTGGAAGAAGCGGGTCGGGGACCCGCATGAGCTTCTTAAACATCACCTCGGGGGGCTCCGCCACCCCGATGTAGTTGTCCAGGCTTTTGGACATCTTCTCCCGGCCGTCTAGGCCCACCAGGAGGGGCATGAGGAAGCACACCTGGGGGTCTTGGCCGTAGGCCCGTTGCACCTCCCGCCCCACCAGGAGGTTGAACCGCTGGTCCGTTCCCCCCATCTCCACATCGGCTCGGATGGCCACGGAGTCGTAGGCCTGGGCGAAGGGGTAAAGGAACTCGTGCAAGGAGATGGGGATGCCCGCCTCATAGCGCTTCTTAAAGTCCTCCCTTTCCAGCATCTGGGCCACGGTCATGAGGGAGGTGAGGTGCACCACCTCCTTGAAGGTGAGGCCCTCCAGCCACTCGGAGTTGTAGCGGAGCTCAAAGAGCTCGGGCTCCTGCCTGAGGATCTTCCCCGCCTGCTCCACGTAGGTCTTGGCGTTTTCCCGGGTTTCCTCCAGGGTGAGGGGGGGGCGGGTCTTGCTCCGCCCCGAGGGGTCCCCGATCATCCCGGTGAAGTCGCCGATGATGAGGACCACCTTGTGCCCAAGCTCCTGGAACTGGCGCATCTTCCTCAGGACCACCGCATGTCCCAGGTGGAGGTCGGGCCGGGTGGGGTCGGCCCCTAGCTTCACCGTGAGGGGCCGGCCTTCCTTGAGCTTGGCTAAAAGCTCCTCCTCGGGGATGATCTCTTCCGCCCCCCGCTTGAGGAGGGCGAAGGCTTCTTCCGGGGGGATGGTGCCCGCGCCTGCCATGTGCCCAAGTATACTTAGGGCAATGCGGAGCCTGCTCCTTTTGGCCCTGGCCGCCTTGGGCCTTTACTGGTACGCCGAGCGCTACGGCCTCGCCGTGGGTTACCCGCCCTTTTTGCCCGTCTTCTACTGGAAGTACACGGGGGAGGCCCGCTACCCCTTGCGGGTCACGGGGCTTTACGATGCGGTGAAGGTGCGGGTGGAGGGGAGCCTGCAGGAAGGCAGCCTCGAGGTGGCCTTGCTCCAGGAAGGAAGGCTTTTGGGGGAGCGGCGCTATCGCGGGAGCTTCCAGGAAGAGGTGCGCTTTCCCGTGAGCGCCGGCGAGTATCTCCTGCGTTTCCGCCTGCAGGACGCCAAGGGCCAGGTGCGCTACGACTGGGTGGCCACCAAGTTTGCCCCATAGGGCGGGGTGTGCTACACTTAGGCCTGGTCTGCCCCGAGGGGGCATAAGGGGAAAACGATGGCGCAGAAGAAGCCCAAGAGGAACCTTTCCGCTCTGAAGCGGCACCGGCAGTCCTTGAAGCGCCGGCTTCGCAACAAGGCCAAGAAGTCGGCCATCAAGACCCTGAGCAAGAAGGCCGTCCAGCTGGCCCAGGAGGGCAAGGCGGAGGAGGCCATCAAGATCATGCGCAAGGCCGAGAGCCTGATTGACAAGGCGGCCAAGGGTTCCACCCTGCACAAGAACGCCGCCGCCCGCAGGAAGTCCCGGCTGATGCGCAAGGTCCACCAGCTTCTTTCCGCCCAAGGGGCTAGCGCCTAAGGAGGGAAGGCATGGGCAAGGGCGACCGTCGCACCCGCAGGGGCAAGATCTGGCGGGGTACCTACGGCAAGTACCGTCCCCGCAAGAAGAAGTAGCCCAAGCGGCGCTGGGGGGGCCTAGGGGCGCCTAGGCTTCCCCTTCCTTGTCCATCTCCCAGGTGAGGTCCCTTAGAAGCCAGCCCCTCCCCGGGGGCGCGATCTCCCCCGAGCTTAAGGCCTGGACCAGGTAGCGGCGCACCAGGCTCACGGGTACCCCGGCGGCGATCACCTCGCCCAGGTTGCGGGTGCCGTCCAGGAGGGCCTGGAGCTGGCCGTACTCCTCCAGGGTCTTGCCCTTGCGCCCCTGGTAGCGGATGCGCAGGGCGTACCAGGCGTAGCGGCGCAAGGGATAGAGGTCCCCTTCCCTTACCCCCATGTAGGCCCGCTCCATGGCGATGAGGAGGGGAACGCCCCAAGCCTTGGCGGCGGCCCGGACGCTCTTGCCCCCCTGGAAGACCTCCAAGGGCGCCTTGGGGCGGATGGCCTCCAGGACGCGGCTGGGGGAGTCCACCAGGGTGCGGAACCGGTCCCACTCGTCGTTGACCCGGGCCCACTCCCCCAGCAAGGTGGTGAAGGGGAGGAGGGGGCGCTCCTGGGAAGGGGGGCCAGGCTGGAAGCGGAAAGGGCCTTCCTTGGGGTGGAGGGGGAAGGCGAAGAGGGCCTCGATGCCTTCCCAGTCCAGGATGGCCGCCCCCACCACCTCCCCGGCGGAAAAGCGCAAGGAGAGGGGCAGGGGCCCCACCTTCACCTCCAAAACGCCAGAGCGGCGGTGGCCGTGAATGAGCTCCAAGAGCTCCGTAAGAGGGATGGTGTTCAGGTTTCCTTCCAAAAGTATCCCTCCCCGAGGTTCAGCACCAAGGTCTGGCCCTGGCCCCGGTAGCCCACCAGGGCACGGGCCACGCCTTCCTCCGCGCCCTGCCGCACCAAGGCGGCCAGGGTGGGCCCCGCTCCCCCCACAAAGGCGGCCAGGGCTCCCGCCGCCAGGGCGTTTTCTATGGCCTCCATCACCCCGGGCATGAGGTGGGCCCGGTGGGGTTGGTGGAGGCGGTCCCGGCAGGCTTCCCGCAGGGCCTCGAGGCGGCCCGAGTAGAGGGCGGCGGGCCAGAGGGCGCTTCGCGCCAGGTTGTAGACGGCGTCGGCTAAGGGTACCTTTTCCGGCAGGGCGGCCCGGGCCAAGGGGGTGGGCACGGGGTAAGGGGGGACAGCCAGGACGAAGCGCACCCCCTCGGGCCTGGGCAGGGGGATGGCTAAGGGAGGCTCGCTCAGGGCGGCCACAAACCCCCCGTAGACCGCGGGGGCCACGTTGTCGGGATGGCCCTCCAGGCGGGCGGCCACCTGGAACACCCCTTCCCGCCCAAGCCGCCCCCCGGAAACCCGGTCCGCCAGGGCCACCCCCGCCACCAGGGCAGCGGAGGAGCTTCCCATGCCCCGGGCCAGGGGGATGGGGTTGAAGGCGCGGATGGCCAGGGGCTCCGCCTTCAGGCCCAAGGCGGCCATCCCCGCCCGGTAGCCTTGGTGGATCAGGTTGTCCGTTCCCGCCACCTGGCCTTCCCCCTCGTAGAAGAAGGCGTCTTCCCGGGCCGGCTCCGCCTCCACCTCCAGGTAGAGGTCCAAGGCGACCCCCAGGGCGTCAAAGCCCGAGCCCAGGTTGGCCAAGGTGGCGGGGACGTAAAGGCGGGACAGGTCCATGGTGAGGGGCAAAGCCCTTGCCCAAGACTATACCAGGCCCAAGGGGAGGCCGAGGCCCCCCTCCAGGAGCTTCCTGGCCCGGGGCAGGGCCTCCGCCACCTCCCGGGCCAGGAGGCCCACCCCCTTTTCCTCCGCCAAAAGGTCCCCGGCGAGGCCGTGCAGGTACACCCCAAGCCGGGCGGCCTCAAAGGGGGCAAGCCCCGCCGCCATAAGGGCGGCGATGGCCCCCGAGAGGACATCCCCCGTACCGCCGGTGGCCAGGGCAGGGTTGCCCGTGGGGTTCACGGAGACCCGGTTTCCTTCCGCCACCACCGTGGGGTTCCCCTTGAGGACCACGGCGAGGCCCGTGGTCTCCGCCAGGGCTCGGGCGGCGGTCACGGGGTCCTTGGTTATCGCCTCCGGGGAGGCGCCCAAAAGCCTCCCCGCCTCCCCCGCGTGGGGGGTGAGGACCGCTTTAACCCCGGCGCGGCGGTAGAGGGCCACCACCTCGGGGTGTAGGGCATCGGCGTCCAACACCGTGGGCAGGCCCGCCTGGAGGGCCTCCAGGGCCCAGGCCTTGCCCCAGGGCCCCCCGCCCATGCCCACCGCCAAAGCCTCCACCTTCATGGGGGGAAGGGCGGGGGCAGGCACGGGGTGGAAGACGGCCTCGAGGGGCTCTAGGGGCGTCCCTTCGGGGATAACCAGGTGCACGAGCCCCGCCCCCATGCGGTAGGCCCCTAGGGCGGCCAAGAGGGGGGCTCCAGCGTAGCGCAGGGCGTCCCCCCGGTAGCCCCCAAGCACCCCCACCCGGCCCACGCTCCCCTTGTGGGCGGTGAGGGGGCGCTTTGGTAGGAGGGGCCTTAGGACCAGGGGGGTCGCCACCTCGGGGAGGTCTTCCCGTTCCAAGAGGGCTTGGGGCAGGCCGATCCCCGCTAGGAAGAGCTTGCCGCAGGCTTCTCGGTGGAGGAGGTGGGGGGTTTTCAAAGCGGCGAAGGCGAGGGTGGCCGTGGCCCGCACGTGGGGGGAGAAGGGGAGGCCCGAGGGGAGGTCCAGGGAGAGGACGGGGAGCCTCGAGGCGTTCACCCGCTCCACGAGCCCGGCGTAAAACCCCTCCAGGGGGCCCCTGAGCCCGGTGCCGAAGAGGGCGTCCACCAGGACCTCCCCTTCCCCCCAACTGGCCTCCTCCAGGGGGAGGAGGGGAAGGCCCAAGGCCTCCAGGGCCCGCCGCATGAGGAGGGCATCCCTCCCTTCTCCTCCAGCGGCGTAGACCCGCACCCTTACCCCCTCCAAAAGGAGGTGCCGGGCCAGGGCCAGGCCGTCCCCGCCGTTATTCCCTTTGCCGCAGAGGACCACGGCGGGCGCCTCGCCGAAAAGCCTCCGGTAGACCCGGGCCGCCTTCATCCCCGCCCACTCCATGAGGAGCAGGGTGGGGTAGCCCATGGCCTCCGCCTTCTCGTCCGCTTCCCGCATGGCCTCGGGGGTGAAAAGCCGCATCTCCCTTAGCCTACCGCGCTAGGATGGGATGGGGATGGAAAGCCTTCAGGAGGCGCAAAAGCGGCTAAGGGAGGCGAAGCGGGTGGCGGTCCTCACAGGGGCGGGCATCTCCAAGCCCTCGGGCATCCCCACCTTCCGGGACGCGGAGGGCCTGTGGCGGAACTTCAACCCCTTGGACTACGCCACCCCCGAGGCCTATGCCAAGGACCCCGAAAGGGTCTGGGCTTGGTACGCCTGGCGCATCGCCAAGGTGCGGGAGGCTTTGCCCAACCCCGCCCATTACGCCCTCGTGGAGCTGGAGCGGCGGGTTTTGGCCCGTGGGGGAGAGTTCCTCCTGGTGACGCAGAACGTGGACGGCCTTCACGCCCGGGCCGGAAGCCAAAACCTGGTGGAGCTCCACGGCAACATCCTCAGGGCCCGCTGCGAAGCCTGCGGGAGGCGTTTTCCTCTCCCCGAGGCCTTCACCCCACCCCCCTTCTGCCCCGCCTGCGGCCACCGGGCCCGGCCCGACGTGGTCTGGTTCGGGGAGCTTCTTCCCCCGGGGGCCTGGGAGCGGGCGGAAAAAGCCTTCGCCCAGGCGGACGTGGCCCTGGTGGTGGGCACGAGCGCCGAGGTGGAGCCCGCCGCCTCCTTGGGGCGCATGGCCTTCGCCGCCGGGGCCTACTTGGTGGAGGTGAACCCCGAGCCCACCCCCCTCACCCCCCTAGCCCACCTTTCCTTACGCCAGGGGGCGGTGGAGGGGCTCGCCGCTTTGCTCCAGGAGGGCTAGCGTGGGGGCTTTGGCCGACCTTTGCACCCTGGCCCGGGGTGGGGTGGTCCTTCTCCTCCTCCTCCGGGTGGGGGAGGGGCTCGAGGCCTTGGGGCAGGTGGTGCGCCTCCTCCTTTTGGGCTGGAGCCTGGACGTCCTGGACGGGATGCTGGCCCGCGCCTCCAGGCGGCCCACCCGCCTCGCCGCCTGGGACTACCCCCTGGACGCCGGCCTGGCCTGGGCGGGCTTCGCCTACCTTTTGGGGGCGGGCCTGGTGCCCCTCGGCCTCGGCCTTTCCTGGATGGTCTTGGCCCTCACCCTCCTCCTCCGCTACCCCAACAAGAGCCTTTCCATGCTCCTTCAGGTGCCCGCCACCTTCGCCCCCTTCCTCTTCGCCGCCACCTTCGCCCCGGAGGCCTTTCACGCCGCCTTGATTTGGGCCCTTTTGGCCCTCCTCCTGGACGGGCGGCGCTTCCTTGGGGTGGTGAGGGAGTTCCTGGCCGGCTTTTCCTAGCCTAGCCTACTCCGCCCCCGGTCCAGGAGGTAGAAGAGGAGGCCGGAGAGGAGGGCGAGGAGGGCGGCCAGGCTCAAGGCCTCCCGGAAGGGTCCTTCCCCGGGGCGTCCCAGGCGTTCGTAGATGGCCAGGGTCAGGGTGGTCCACTCGGGCCGCCAAAGCACCAGGCTCGCCCCGAACTCGCCCAGGAGGGCGGCCAGGGCCAAGGCCACCCCCGAGGCCAGGGCGGGGCGGAGGAGGGGAAGCTCCACCCTTAAAAAGGCGCGCCAAGGGGTGGCTCCCAGGGTCCTTGCCGCCTCGAGGAGGCTTGGGGGGAGGCTCCTTAGGGCCGGCAGGAGGGTCCGGGCCAAGAGGGGGTAGGCCAGGAGGGCGTAGGCGGTGAGGAGGAGGAGCAAGGAGCCCCGAAGGCCAGGGTAGGCCACCAGGTAGCCGAGGCCCACCGCCACCGGGCTCACCATAAGGGGGAAGAGGCCCAGAAGGTCCCATAGCCCGCTCCGCCGCGCCGCCACCCCGTAGGCCACCCCCAGGGGCAGGGCCAGGAGGAGGGCGAGGAGGGTGAAGCGCACGGAGTTGGCCAGGGCCAAGGGCAGGGGGGTGAAGTCCTCCGAGACCCAGGCGGAGCGGAGGGCGGAAAGGCTCCCTTGGGCGAAGAGGGCCAGGAGGGGGGCGTAGAGGAGAAGGAAAAAGGCCCCAAGCCCCAAGGGGTAAGCCAGGGAGGGGGCGGGAAGAAGGGGCCCTGGGGGAAGGGGGTGGGCCTTGAGGCGCAGGTGGAGGAGGACCAAGGCCCCCAGGGTGAAAAGCTGCCAGGCCATGAGGGCGCTGGCCTCGGGCAGGGCCAGGCGGTGGGCCAGGAGGGTGTAGACCTCCACCTCGAGGGTGGCGTGCCGGGGCCCCCCGAGGAGGAGGGGCACCCCAAAGGCGGAGAAGGTGTACAGGAAAACGAGAAGCCCCGCGCCCCCCAGGGCGGGAAGGAGGAGGGGAAGCCCCACCCGGAGGAAGGCGCGCCAAGGGGTGGCCCCCAGGCTCCGCGCCGCCTGCAGGGGCTCCTCCAGGCCCAAGGCCACGGGGAGGAGGACCCGTAGGGCGAGCCCCAGGTTGTAGAAAACCGCCGCCAGGAGGAGGAGGGCGAAGGTGCCGTAAAGGTCCACCCCCAAAAGCCCTCGAGGGCCCAGGAGGGCCAAAAACCCCAAGGCCACCACCGGGGTGGGGAGGACGAAGGGCAAAGTGGAAAGGGAGAGGAAAAGGGCCCGCAAGGGGAAGCGCCGCCGGAAGAGGAAGGCCAGGGGGAGGGCCAGGGCGAGGGTGAGGAGGGCCGAGGCCAGGCCGTACTCCAGGCTAAAGCGGTAGCGCTCCCAGTAATAGGGGTTGGTCCAGGCGTTCCAAAACCCCTCCCCTACGCCCAGGAGGAGGAGGCGGAAAAGGGGGTAGAAGAGGGCGAAGGCGAGGAAGGGGAGGACCACCCCCCTGGCGAGCCAGGCCATCGCCTAGCGCCGCCCCCGGCGCACCGCCTCCGGGCTTTGCCCCTGGAGGACCACCTTGGTCCACTCGTCAATCCAGCGCTCCCGGTTCTCCGCCATGCGCTTGGGGTCCAGCCGCACGCTCCCCACGGGCTCGGGGGCGAAGCGGAAGACCTCGGGCAGCTTGGCGTCCCGGCGGGCGGGGTACATCCACATCTCCGTGGGGATGTTCTCCTGCACGGGGCGGGAGAGGAGCCAGTCCACCAGCTTCTTGGCCCCTACCAGGTTCTTGGTGCCCTTCAGGATGCCCACGAACTCCACCTGGAAGAAGGCGAGCTCCGGGAACAGGTTGGCCGTGGGGGGCTCTTGGTACTTGCCCTCGGAGTAGTAGACCTCGGCGGCGGGGCTGGTGGTGTAGGAAACCACCAAGGGCCGGTCCCCCTTGTAGAGGGTGAAGTGGGTGTAGTAGGCCTCGCTCCAACCCTTGGCCACCCGCACCCCGCCGTCCCGGAGCTTGGCCCAGAAGTCCAGGTAGCCGTCCTCGCCGAAGCGGGCCACGGTGGCCATGAGGAAGGCGAGGCCGGGGGAGCTGGTGGCGGGGTTTTCCACCACCAGAAGCCGGGCATACTCGGGCTTGGCCAGGTCCTCGGGGGCCTTGGGCAGGGGCCGGTTCTGGAAGTAGGCCCTATCGTAGTTCAGGCTCACCCAGCCGTAGTCCACGGGAAGGGCCCGGAAGGTGGGGTCCAGGAGCAAGGTGGCCTTGAGGTTTCGGATCTCCGGGCTCCGGTAGGGGAGGAGGATGTCCGCCTCCAGGGCCCGGGAGAGGAAGGTGTTGTCAAAGCCGTAGAGGACGTCGGCGATGGGGGCGCTTTTGGTGAGGATGGCCCGGTTCAGGGTTTCCCCGGCATCCCCCGCCTTGAGGATGCGAAGCTTAAGGCCCGTTTCCCGCTCAAACTGGGCGATGAGGCCCTTGTCCAGGGAGAAGCTTTGGTGGGTGAGGAGCGTGATCTCCTGGGCCAGGCCGAAGGCCAAAAAGAGAAGCAACGCCAAGGCTTTACGCATAAACCCCTCCTTGTCACCGGGAGGGGCCCGTCACCTTCCCTACGCCGGCATTACCCGGATCAGGTTCCAAGGGTATCTCTCAGCCCCTTTTGGGGCACCCCCGGTGACGTCCTTAGTCTACCACCCTTGAGGGACGAGGACGTGGGCGAGGGCGGCGCGGAAGGCCTCGGCGAAGGCCTCGGGGGCGTCTATCCAGGGATAGTGCCCCGCCCCGGGCACCACCCGGATGGGCGCTTTGAGCCGCTCCGCCACCTCTTCGGCGTAGGGGTAGCTGGTGCCGTCCAGCTCCCCCACCACCACCGCCAGGGCCTTGCGGGAAGGGGCGAGGTAGGGGGTGTAGTCCAGGCGCCAAAGCCCGTTGTGCAGGAAGGCCAGGGCCGGGGTGTCGGGGCCCAGGATGCCCGAGCCTTCCGCCAGCCACTCGTACTCCAGGCGCCCCCTTGGGCTTGGGAACATGAGGCGGTCAAAAAGAAGCTTGGGTTCGGCCTTTTCCAAGGCGGCCTTGAGGTTTTCCTCCGGGTCTTCCCCCGGGGTGAGCCCCGCTGCCTCCGCCAGGCGGGCGGCGAGCCAGGGGAAGTTCACCCAAGGGCCTAAGAGCAAGGCCCCTTCCGCCTCGGGGTAGCGGCGGAGGACCTCCAGGGCCACCACCGCCCCGAAGCCGTGGGCCAGAAGGCCAAACCGCTCTATCCCCAAGGCCTCGGCCAGGGCCAGGGTGTCCTCCACCAGGGCGTCAAGGGTGAAGAGCCGGGGGTCTTGCGGAAGCTCCAGGCTCCGCCCCGAGCCCCGCTGGTCAAAGTAGACCACGCGGAAGCCTTCCAGGTGGTCCTGGAGGCTTTCCCGGAGGACGTAGGCGTTTCCCCCGGGGCCCCCGTGGAGGACCAAAAGGGCGGGGGCGTGCACATCCCCCACATCCTCCACATAGAGCTCCGCCTCCCCTACGGGGATGTAGCCGATTTCTTCCCGCATCCCCTATAGACTACCCCATCCTCCAAGGTAAAGGTCCAGACCCTGACCCCGGGGAGGCCCTCCGCCAAGGCCTTGGCCTCCTCCGAGGCGCCGAAGACCTGAAGGAGGAACACCCCTTCCCCCGCCAGGAGCCAGTGGGGGTGGGGAAGCCTTTGCGCCAGCGCCCAAAGGGGTTCCCGTTCCTTGCCCTCCACGAAGAGCACCTTCATCCCTTCCCCCAAAGCCGATGGTAAAGGAGGATCTCGGCGCTTTCCTCCAAGGTGGTGAGGAGGCTATAGGCCTCCAGAAGCGCTTCTTCCGGCTTTTCCTTGCGCCCCAAGGCAAAGGCCCCATGCCCCTTGAGGAGGCAGACCGGGTGCTCCCCGAGCGCTTCCGCCACCGCCAAGGCCGCCTCTTCCGTGGCGGAGGTGGTCTTGGGGGAGAGCACGGGGACTTCCTTGAGGTGGTACTGGCCCTCGAGGTCCAAGGGTACGAGCCGCTCCAGGTGCAAGGAGAGGGCCACCGCCACCCGGGGGTGGGCGTGGACCAGGGCCTTGGCCCCCGTCCGCCGGTAAACCTCCCGGTGGATCACGCTTTCCACGCTGGCCCCCGGGGGGAAGGGGCCCTCTAAGGGCACCTCCACCAGGTCCTCCGGGGTAAGCCGGGCCTTCTGCACCCCGCTTTTGGTGATGAGGAAACCCTCCTTGGTGCGCGCGGAAAAGTTGCCCGCGGTGGCGGAGATGAGGCGCTGGGCGAAGAGGTCTTCCCCCACTTGGCGAAAGGCGGCGTAGAGCTTGGCCAACATGGCCCCATTATGGGCCAAGAGACGGCGGGGAGAACCCGCCGCCTCTTAAGCCTTTCCTTAAGCCTGCTTGCCCGGCTGTTCCCGGCGGGGGGCCCGGCGGGCGGGGGCCTCCTTGGTGGCCTCCACCGCCTCCTTGCGGGCCTCCTCCAGGGCCTTCAGGGTCTTCTGGTCCACCACCTGGGTGAAGCGCACGAAGTCGGAGCCGGTGCCGGCGGGGATCAGGCGGCCCAGGATGACGTTTTCCTTGAGGCCGATGAGCTCGTCCTTCTTGCCGGCGATGGCCGCCTCGGTGAGGACGTGGGTGGTGTTCTGGAAGCTGGCGGCGGAAAGCCAGCTCTTGGTGGAGAGGGCGCTCTTGGTCACCCCCATGAGGAGGGGCTTCCAGGCCACCGGGGTCTTGCCCTCGGCGATGAGCCGCTCGTTCAGGGCCTCCACGTCCCACTTCTCCAGGACCTGGCCCTCCAGGAGACGGCTGTCCCCGGGGTCGGTGACCTCCACGTACTTGAGCATCTGCCGCACCACGATCTCGATGTGCTTGTCGTGGAGCTTCACCCCCTGGGCCCGGTAAACCTTCTGGATCTCGTCCACCAGGTAGCGCTCCACCGCCTCCGGCCCCTTGGCCTCCAGGAGCTGGTGGGGGTCAATGGCCCCGCGGGTTAGGGGCTGGCCCGCCTCCACGTAGTCCCCGTCCTTCACCACCAAGCGGGCGTCCTTGGGGAGTTTGTACTCCTTGGCGAAGCCCTCGGACTCCACGAAGACGGAAAGCTTCTCCTCGGTTTCCTCAATGCGCACCACGCCGTCAATCTCCGAGATCACTGCCTTGGCCTTGGGCCTGCGGGCCTCAAAGAGCTCAATGACGCGGGGCAGACCCTGGGTGATGTCCGTGCCCGTGGCCACGCCGCCGGTGTGGAAGGTGCGCATGGTGAGCTGGGTGCCGGGCTCCCCGATGGACTCCGCCGCCACCACCCCCACCGCCTCGCCGATGGACACGGGCCGGGCCATGGAAAGGTCATACCCGTAGCACTTCTGGCACACCCCGTAGCGGGTCTGGCAGGTGAGGGGGCTCCGCACGGGCACTTCCTTGATCTCCCCGGCCTCCGCCCCCTTGATGAGGAGGTTCACGTCCTCCAAGGAGAGGTAGCGGCCCTCCTCGAGGCGCACCCCCTGCACCTCCACCTCCCGGGCCAGCACCCTGCCGTAAAGCCCCGCCTCAATGTCCGAGCGCTTCCTGAGGCGCAAGGAGCGGGTCACCTCGTCGGGCTGGAAGAGGGGGACGGAGATGTAGTTGGTGGTGCCGCAGTCCGCCTCCCGCACCACGATCTCGTGGGCCACGTCCACCAACTTGCGGGTGAGGTAGCCCGAGTCGGCGGTCCTGAGGGCGGTGTCCGCCCCACCCTTCCGCGCCCCGTGGCTGGAGATGAAGTACTCCAGCACCGTGAGCCCCTCGCGGAAGGAGGAGCGCACCGGCACCTCAAAGGTTTCCCCCGAGGGCTTTTGCATGAGGCCCCGCATGCCGCAAAGCTGGCGGATCTGCTGCGGGTTACCCCGGGCCCCGGACTGGGCCATGACGTAGAGGGGGTTGAAGGGATAGTTCTCCTCAAAGTTCTTGAAGACCGCCTGGGTGACCTTCTCCGTGGTCTCCGTCCAGAGCTGGATCACCTGGTCGTAGCGCTCCCGGTCGGTGAGGAAGCCCATCTCGTAGGCTTGCTCAATCTGGCGGAGCTTGCGGTCGGCCTCTTCCAGGTACTTCTGCTTCTCCGCCGGGATCACGGCGTCGTCAATGCCGATGGTGATCCCGCTGGTGGTGGAGAGGGTGAAGCCGTAGTACTTGAGGGCGTCCAGCAGCTTGGCCGTTTTTTCAATGCCCAGGCGCAGGAAGGACTGGTAGACCAGGTCCTTGAGGGAGTTCTTCTCCTGGGGCACGTCCATCTGGAGGAGCTCCTGGGCCACCTTCTCGTCCCCCACCGCCTCGCCCACGATGCGGGCGAAGAGGATGCGGCCCGGGCTCGTTTCCAGCCGCTTGCCCAGGTAGCGCACCGTGACCACGTCCTGCAGGTCCAGAAGGCCGTGGGCCACGGCCAGAAGGGCCTCGTCCGGGTTGGCGAAGACGAACTTGAGCCGGCCCACGCTGGTTTCCTTGCCCGCCACCTTAATGGGGGCGTTCAGGGCCACCTCGCCCCGCTCGTGGGCGGCCAGGGCCTCCTCGGGGGTGGCGAACTCCCGGCCCGCCCCCTTCTTCTCCCGCCGGACCTGGGTGATGTAGTAAAGCCCCAGGATGATGTCCCGGCTGGGCTTGGCCAGGGGCTCCCCGGAGGCGGGGGAGAGGAGGTTGTGGGCGGAGAGCATCTGGATGCGGGCCTCGGCCTGGGCGAAGGAGGAAAGGGGCACGTGCACCGCCATCTGGTCCCCGTCAAAGTCGGCGTTGAAGGCCTCGCACACCAGGGGGTGGAGCTGGATGGACTGCCCCTCCACCAAAACGGGCTGGAAGGCCTGGATCCCCAGGCGGTGCAGGGTGGGGGCCCGGTTCAGGAGGACCACCTTCCCGTGGATCACCTCTTCCAGGGCGTCCCACACCTCGTCCTTGATGTCCCGCTGGCGTTCCAGCATGCGCCGCGCCGCCTTGACGTTGGGGGCGATGCCCTTTTCCTCCATCTTCTTGAGGAGGAAGGGCTTGAAGAGCTCCAGGGCCATGCGCTTGGGCAGGCCGCACTGGTGGAGCTTGAGCTGGGGGCCCACCACGATCACGCTTCGGCCCGAGTAGTCCACCCGCTTGCCCAGGAGGTTCTGCCGGAAGCGCCCTTGCTTGCCGGAGAGGACGTCGGTGAGGCTCCGCAAGGGGCGGTCGGAACCGGGGTTGGTCACGGGGGCCCCACGGCGGCCGTTATCGATCACGGCGTCCACCGCCTCCTGGAGCATGCGCTTCTCGTTGCGGATGATGATCTCCGGTGCCCCCTGGGCCAAGAGCTTCTTCAGGCGGTTGTTGCGGTTGATGAGGCGGCGGTAGAGGTCGTTGAGGTCGCTGGTGGCGAAGCGGCCCCCGTCCACCTGCACCATGGGGCGAAGGTCCGGGGGCAGGACGGGGACGGCCTCGAGGACCATCCACTCGGGGCGGTTGCCGGAGTCCAGGAAGGCCCGCACCACCTCCAGGCGCTTGCGGGCCTTGGCCCGCCGGGCCCGGGAGGGGTGCTTCATCTCCTCCAGAAGCTCTTTTTCCAGGGCCTCGAGGTCCAGCTCCTTGAGGAGGGCCTGGATGGCCTCAGCCCCCATGCGGGCGTCGATGTCGTAGGCCTCCACCACCCGCACCACGTTGCGGACCAGGTCCACCTCCACCCGGCCGTGGATCTCGCTTTTGACCTTGCCCCCGTCCGCCAGCACGTCCCCCGGGGCCACCCGGTCGCCGGTGGTGACCTCCACGTCGTCTTCAAAGGGGTAGAGGCGGGCCTTCATCACCACGATGCTGGCGGGCTCGTGCAGGTGGACCACGCCCTCGGCCTCGGCGATCACCTCCTCCTCGGGGTCAATGGCGGCCACGATCTTGTCCCCCGGTGCCACCCTGGCCCCTTCAGGCACCACCACGTTCATGTGGGGGGCCACCCGGTATTCCTTGGGCTCGGTCCACTCCAGGGAGAGGGTGAGGTAGACGCTTTCCCCTTCCTCCTCCGCCTCCACCACCTTGGCGTGCATGTGGCGAGGCAGGCGCAAAAGGCCCTTCCCTTCCGCCAGGGGCTGGCCTTCCTCCGCGATCTCCCCGTGCACCACCAAGGGGGTGAGGCCCACGGGGAGGAAGTAGCGGGCCACGGGCTCCTCGTTTTGCAGGAGGGTGAGGAGGTAGCCTTCCTGGAGCTCCGCAAGCTCCACCACCCCCCCTTCCTCGGCCCGGAGGAGGTAGGGCTCGGGAAGCTCCGCCAAAATCTCCCCGGGCTTGTACGCCTCCTTCTCTACCCAGGCGGCCAGGGGCAGGCGCAAGGCGGCCCGCTCCTTCTTCAGGTAGTCCACCACCACCCGGCGGGGGAAGCGGTACAGCGCCACCCCGTCCATGCGGCTCACCACCCCGGGGGCGAGCTCCTGGCCCTTCACCACCTCCTCCCCGTCCTTCACCAGGGCGTCCACCCCCGTGGGCAAGGGGTAGGTTTCCTGCTTGCCGTAGCGGAGCTCCCGGTACTCCTCGTCGGTGAGGAGCTGGCGCTTTTCCACGGGCACGCCGTTCAGGATGGCCCCCTTGGGGTCCAAGACGATGTACTTGCTGAAGTAGAGCACCTGCTCCAGTTCGGTGGCGGAGAGGTCCAGGAGGGTGCCGATCTTGGAGGGCACGTCTTTGACGAACCAGATGTGGGCGGCGGGGGTGGCGAGCTCAATGTGCCCCATGCGGTAGCGGCGCACGATGCTCTTGGTCACCTCCACGCCGCAGCGCTCGCACACCTTGCCCTCAAAGCGCTGGCGCTTGTACTTGCCGCAGGCGCACTCGTAGTCCTTGATGGGACCGAAGATGCGCTCGTCAAAAAGCCCGTCCCGCTCGGGCTTTAGGGTGCGGTAGTTGATGGTTTCCGGCTTCTCCACCTCCCCGTAGCTCCAGGAGCGGATCTTCTCGGGGGAGGCCAGGGCGATGCGGACCTTGCGGACTTCCTTCTTCATCGTTCCTCCAGGTTTTTAGCGCTTGGACGCCAGGCCCTCAAAGATGTCCACGGGGTTGTCCTTCTCGTCCAAGGTCTGCACGTCCAGGGCCAGGGCCTGCAGTTCCTTGACCAAGACGCGGAAGGACTCGGGCACGCTGGGCTCGGGCACGTCCTCGCCCTTGATGATGGCCTCGTAGGCGGCGTTGCGGCCTTCAATGTCGTCGGACTTGAGGGTGAGCATCTCCTGCAGGGTGTGGGCGGCTCCGTAGGCCTCGAGGGCCCACACCTCCATCTCCCCGAAACGCTGGCCACCGAACTGGGCCTTGCCGCCCAAGGGCTGCTGGGTGATGAGGGAGTAGGGGCCGGTGGAGCGGGCGTGCATCTTGTCCTCCACCATGTGGTAGAGCTTCATGATGAACATCTGCCCCACCACGATGGGCCCCTCAATGGGCTCGCCGGAGCGGCCGTCGTAGAGCACCACCTTGCCCTGGGTGAAGAGCTCCCGAAGCTGCTCCTCGGGGCTTCGGCCGGGGGTGACCAGGCCGAGTTTTTCCGCCCGGGCCAGAACCTCCTTTTCCCGCTTGTCCACCCCGAAGCCCTCGGCCTTGCGCTTGCCAAAGTAAAGGTCAAAGGCCTCGGCCAAGAGGGCCTTGATCTCGGGCTCCGTGGCCCCGTCAAACACCGGGGAGATGTAGCGCTGGCCCAGGAAGTAACCCGCCAGGCCCAGGTGGGTTTCCAGGATCTGCCCCAGGTTCATCCGGCTCGGCACGCCCAAGGGGTTTAGGATCACGTCCACCGGGGTGCCGTCCGGCAGGTGGGGCATGTCCTCCACGGGGAGGATCTTGGCCACCACACCCTTGTTCCCGTGGCGGTTGGCCAACTTGTCCCCCACCTGGAGCTTGCGCTTTTGCGCCACGAAGACCCGCACCACCTCCCGCACCCCGGGCTTGAGTTCCACCCCCGGGTCCCCCCGCTTGAGGCGCAGGGTGCCCACCACGATGCCCCCTTCCCCGGGGGGTACCCGCAGGGAGGTGTCCTTCACGTCCCGGGCCTTCTCGCCGAAGATGGAGCGGAGGAGGCGCTCCTCGGGGGAAGGCTCCTGCTCGCCCTTGAAGCTGGTGCGGCCCACAAGGATGTCGCCCGGCTTCACCTCGGCGCCGATGCGCACCACGCCCTCCTCGTCCAGGTCGCGCAAAGCCGCCTCGGAGAGGTGGGGGATGTCCCGGGTGATGCGCTCGGGGCCCAGCTTGGTGTCCCGGGCCTCTATCTCGTAGCGCTCAATGTGGATGGAGGTGTAGAAGTCCCGCTTCAGGAGCTCCTCGCTGATGACGATGGCGTCTTCAAAGTTGTAGCCGTCAAAGGGCATGATGGCCACCAGGACATTCTGCCCCAGGGCCAAGAAGCCCTCCTCGGAGGCGGGGCCATCCGCCAGGAGGTCCCCCTTCTTCACCCTCTGGCCCACCACCACCCGGGGGCGCTGGTCCAAGGCGGTGCCCTGGTTGGAGCGCACGTAGCGGCGCAAGGGGTATTCCACCAGGCGGCCGTCCTCGTAGCGCACGGCGATGCGGCGGCCGTCCACCGCCACCACCTCCCCATCCTCCTCGGCGTACAAGGCGGCCAAGGAGTCCCGCACCACCCGCTCCTCCAGGCCCGTCATCACCACCGGGGCCTGGGCGCGGATGAGGGGCACCGCCTGGGTCTGCATGTTGGAACCCATCAGGGCCCGGTTGGCGTCGTCATGCTCCAGGAAGGGGATGAGGTTGGTGTTCACGGAGAAGACCTGCTTGGGGGAGACGTCCATGAACTCCACCTCTTCCGGGCTCACGATCACGGGCTCCCCGCGCCGCCGGGCCACCACCCGGTCGGTGGCGATGCGGTTGCCCTCGAGGGGGGTGTTGGCCTGGGCGATGGTGAAGCGGTCCTCCTCCGTGGCGGTCATGTAGGCCACCTCGTCCGTCACCACCCCGTTCACCACCCGGCGGTAGGGGGTGCGGATGAAGCCCAGCTCGTCCACCCGGGCGTAGGCGGCCAGGGAGGTGATGAGGCCGATGTTGGCCCCTTCCGGGGTCTCCACCGGGCAGATGCGGCCGTAGTGGGTGCGGTGGACGTCGCGCACGTCAAAGCCCGCCCGCTCCCGGGTGAGGCCCCCGGGGCCCAAGGCGGAGATGCGGCGCTTGTGGCGCAAGGAGGAGAGGGGGTTGGTCTCGTCCTTGAACTGGGAGAGCTGGCTGCGGCTGAAGAACTCGCGGATGGCGGCCTCGAGGGGCCGGTTGTTCACCAGCTTGGCCGGGGTCAAGGCATCCCCGCCCATGACCATGCGCTCCCGCACCCCGCGGGCCAGGCGGCTCAGGCCCACCCGGAACTGGTCGGCCATGAGCTCCCCCACGGTGCGGATGCGGCGGTTGCCAAGATGGTCAATGTCGTCCACCTCGTGGCCCGGCACCCCGGCGGTGAGGGCGAAGAGGTAGCGCAAGGTGGGCAGGAAGACCTCGTCCTTGAACTCCCCGTCCTCAAAGCGGGCCAGGGTGCGGCCCGAGAGGCGGATGCCGAGCTTTTCCTCCGCCTTGTACCGCCCCGCCTCCCCCAGGTCGTAGCGCCGGGGATCGGCCAAGAGGCCGTAGAGGTAGGCCAGGGCCTTGTCCTTCTTGGGCGGGTCCCCCGGGCGGAGCAGGGTGAAGAGGCGCACCAGGGCTTCCTCGGGGCGCATGGCGAGCACCGCCTCGTCCAAAAGCCCTTGCACCAGCTCCCCGTAGGCCCCAAGCTCGCGGTTTAAGGTCTCGGCGTCGTACCCGAAGACCCTGAGGAGCAGGATCAGGGGGAACTTGCGCTTGTTGACCTTCATGGAGACGGTGCCGTTGGGCTCCAGCTCCAGGTCAATCCAGGGCCCCCGCTTGGGCAGGGGGATGATGCTGGCGATGTACCGCCCGGGGCGGGCGGGGTCGGGGGTGAAGTACACCCCGGGGGAGCGGTGGATCTGGGAAACGATGACCCGGTCGGCCCCGTTGATGATGAAGGAGCCGTCCTCGGTCATCAGGGGGATGTGGCCCAAGAAGACCTCGTCCTCCTTGATGAGCCCGGTGTCCTTGTGGATGAGCTGAAGCCGGGCGTACAAGGGAGCCTGGTAGGTCAGGTCCTTCTGTCGGCACTCGTCAGGGGGAAAGGGGGGCTCGCCGATGCGGTACTCTAAGAAGTCCAGGACCAGACCGCCCTTGCCCTTGTCCCCCTCCTCAATGGGGAAGGTCTCCTTGAAGGCCGCCTGAATCCCCACGTTCTCCCGCTTTTCCGGGGGCACGTCCGCCTGGAGGGCCTTCTTGTAGGAAGCCACCTGGATTTCCGTAAGGGTGGGCAAAGGAATAACCTCTCGGATGCGACCGAACCGCTTAATCTCCATGCGTCACCTCAAAGGGTAAGCGGGCCGCCCGAGGTAAGCTAACAGGGTTCTTCCGCAAGGGGTAGGTCCCTTGCGGCGGCTGGCTCTTACCGTGCTCCCTTGGCCCGACCAAAGAGCACAACCTGTAGCTTACAGGAGGTGACCTTACCCCGTCAATCCCTTGTAGTCGGTCAACACATTTGAGACTCTGTGGGGACCGCCTCCCCCCGTATTTTA
>NZ_JAKTNS010000040.1:0-18343 GCF_022760915.1 Thermus thalpophilus
GTAAGATCGTCTAGAGCTCATCCCTCAAGAATACCACCCTTTTACGACAGCCTCTAAGCCCTTTTCTGGCCTCTTTCCCCCTGCCCACCTTGGCGGAGAACGACGCCAAGGCCTCCGCCCTCTCCGAGGTCTTCTTCCACGGGGAGGAGAACCTGGCCTACCTGGTCCTAAGCACGGGCCTTGGGGTGGGGGTGGTGTCGGATGGGCGCCTCCTCCGGGGGGCGAGTGGGGCGGCGGGGGAAGTGGGCCACTGGCTCGGCTCCGGGGAAGCCCCCTGCGCCTGCGGGCGCAAAGGGTGCCTGGAAACCGAGCTCGGCCTTGGAGCCCTACTGCAGCACCACCGAGCCTTGGGAGGAGAGGGGGAGGACCTCGAGACCCTCTTGGCCCAAGCCCAGGCAGGCCACCCCGTGGCCCGAGTCGCCTTGGCCCACCTAGGGAGCGCCCTGGGCCGGTTTTTGGCCAACCTGGCCGTGGCCTACGACCCCGCCCGGGTGGTGGTGGGGGGAAAGGCGGCGGAGCTCTTTTCCTTCCTGGAAGCTCCCCTGCGCCAGGCCCTGGCGGACCACGCCTTTTTGGAAACCCACCGCGCGCTTTCCGTGCAACCCTCCTCCTACGGGCACCTGGCGGCGGCGGTGGGCGGGGCGAGCCTCTTCCTGGCGCGCTTCTTTGAGCTAGGCGGCCTGTGGGCGGAAAGCCCACGTCGCAATGGAGGTAGGTATGAGGAAGTGGCTTTTGGTACTCGGCATGGCCTTGGGGCTTAGCGCCCTGGCCCAGACGGGCAAGCTGGAGATCTTCTCCTGGTGGGCGGGGGACGAGGGCCCGGCCCTCGAGGCCCTCATCCGGCTCTACAAGCAGAAGTATCCGGGGGTGGAGGTCATCAACGCCACGGTGACCGGGGGGGCCGGGGTGAACGCCAAGGCGGTGCTCAAGACCCGGATGCTGGGGGGTGACCCCCCCGACACTTTCCAGGTCCACGCCGGCATGGAGCTCATCGGCACCTGGGTGGTGGCCAACCGCATGGAAGACCTCACCCCCCTCTTCCGCCAGGAGGGGTGGCTCCAGGCCTTCCCCAAGGGGCTCATTGACCTCATTTCCCACAAGGGGGGCATCTGGAGTGTGCCGGTGAACATTCACCGCTCCAACGTCATGTGGTACATCCCGGCGAAGCTCAGGGAATGGGGGGTGAACCCGCCCAAGACCTGGGCCGAGTTCCTCGCCACCTGCGAGACCCTCAAGCGGAAGGGCCTCCAAGCCCCCTTGGCCCTGGGCGAGAACTGGACGCAGCAGCACCTTTGGGAAAGCGTGGCCCTGGCCATGCTGGGGGCGGACGGCTGGAATAACCTCTGGAACGGCAAGCTGAAGTTCACCGACCCCAAGGCGGTGGCGGTCTGGGAAACCTTTGGCAAGGTCCTGGACTGCGCCAACAAGGACGCCGCCGGGCTTTCCTGGCAGCAGGCGGTGGACCGGGTTGTCCAGGGCCAAGCCGCCTTCAACATCATGGGTGACTGGGCCGCTGGCTACATGACCACTACCCTGAAGCTTAAGCCTGGCACCGACTTCGCCTGGGCCCCCTCCCCGGGCACCCAAGGGGTGTTCATGATGCTCTCCGACTCCTTCGGCCTGCCCAAGGGGGCCAAAAACCGCCAGAACGCCCTCAACTGGCTCCGGCTGGTGGGGTCTAAGGAAGGGCAGGACACCTTCAACCCCCTCAAGGGCTCCATCGCCGCCCGCCTGGACTCCGACCCCGCCAAGTACAACGCCTACGGCCAAGCGGCCATGCGCGACTGGAAGTCCAACCGCATCGTGGGCTCCTTGGTCCACGGGGCCGTGGCGCCGGAAAGCTTCATGAGCCAGTTCGGCACGGTGATGGAGATCTTCCTCCAGACCAAGAGCCCGAAGGCGGCGGCCAACGCCGCCCAGGCCATCGCCGACCAGGTGGGTCTCGGCCGCTAAGGGTCCTACTCCCCGTGGGGGCTTCGTCCCCCACGGGGTTTTCCCCGAGGAAACATGCGCGACCGCATCGCGGCATTTTTGGTACTTCTCCCCTCCTTGGTGGCGGTGGGCATCTTCGTCTACGGCTTCATCGGGCAAAACCTCTACGTCTCCCTGAGTGATTGGGGCAAGAACCCCGCCCAGGCCCTGGCCGAGGAGCCCACCCTCCACTTCGTGGGCCTCGCCAACTACCAGGAGCTCTTCACCGGCTTTGTGGACGTGCGCTTCCGCCAAAGCGTGGTGAACCTCATCTTCTTCACCCTCTTCTTCATGGCGGGAAGCCTGGGCCTTGGCCTCCTCCTGGCGGTGGCCCTGGACCAAAGCCCCAAAGGGGAAGGCTTTTTCCGCACGGTCTTCCTCTTTCCCATGGCCCTCTCCTTCGTGGTCACGGGGACCATCTGGCGCTGGCTGCTCCAGCCCCAAGGCGGGGTGAACGTCCTGCCCACCCTCCTTGGCCTACCCCCCTTGTCCTTCCCCTGGCTCACCACAAGGGAGCAGGTCTTGGTCTTTGACTGGAACCAACTTCCCTTCTACACCGCCCTTGTGGTGGGCCTCGTACTCCTTTACGTGGCCTACCGGGCCCACCGGGAAGGGGAAAGGAAGCGGCGCTTCTTCGCCCTCCTTTCGGGCGGCGCGCTTCTCCTTTGGGCCTTGACCTTGGGACGGGGCGTGCACCTTCTTCCCTACCCCGAGCCCCACGGCTTCAGCCTGGCCCTGGTGGGGGTGATCCTGGCGGCCATGTGGCAGATGTCGGGGTACACCATGGCCCTCTACCTGGCGGGGCTTAGGGGGATCCCCGTGGAGGTTTTAGAGGCCGCCAAGGTGGACGGGGCCAACCCCTGGCAGACCTACCGCTACGTGATCCTGCCCCTCCTCGCCCCCATCACCCTTTCCGCCATGATCGTCCTGGGGCACATCGCCTTGAAGATCTTTGACCTGATCTTCGCCATGGCCGGCCTAGACTACGCCCCCACAGACGTGCCCGCCATCTACATGTACCTCCTGGCCTTCCGCGGCAACCAGTTCGCCAAGGGCGCGACCATCGGCATCCTCCTTCTCCTCTTGGTGGCGGTGGTGGTGATCCCCTACCTAGCAAGCCAGCTCCGGAAGGAGGTGCGGCGCTGATGGGCCGGATTATCCTCTACGCCTTTCTCCTCCTCATGGCTGGGTTTTTCCTCCTTCCCGTATACCTGGTCATCCTCACCGCCCTGAAAGAACCCGCCAAGATCACCCTGGACACCGTCTGGCACTGGCCCGACCCCGTCTACTGGGAAAGCTTCCGGATCGCCTGGGAAGCCTTCCGCCCCAAGTTCCAAAACTCCATGGTCCTGGCCGTCTCCGCCACCCTGCTTTCCGCCCTGGTGGGGGCCTTAAACGGCTACGTCCTGGCCAAGTGGCCCTTCCCCGGGTCCAACCTCCTCTTCGCCCTCATGCTTTTCGGGATGTTCATCCCCTACCAGAGCATCCTCATCCCCCTCTTCCAGTTCGTGAAGGCCATCGGGCTTTACGGGACGCTTTTCGGCCTCATCCTGGTGCACGTGATCTACGGCATCCCCATCGTCACCCTGATCTTTAAGAACTACTACAGTGAAATCCCCGACGAGCTGGTGGAGGCGGCCCGGATTGACGGGGCCAGCTTCTTCGGGGTTTTCCGCCACGTGATCCTGCCCCTTTCCGCCCCCGCCTTCGTGGTGGTGGCCATCTGGCAGTTCACGCAGATCTGGAACGAGTTCCTCTTCGCCGTGACCCTGACCCGGCCGGAAAGCCAGCCCATCACCGTGGCCTTGGCGCAGCTCGCCGGGGGGGAGGCGGTGAAGTGGAACCTGCCCATGGCGGGGGCCGTCCTGGCCGCCTTGCCCACGCTTTTGGTGTACATCTTCCTGGGCCGCTACTTCCTCAGGGGGCTTTTGGCGGGGTCCGTGAAGGGTTAGGCGTAGACTGGTCCCATGCAAGCCTGGGTGCAGGAGAAGTTCGGGGGCCCCTTGACGCTCAAAGCGGTGGAAGACCCCACGCCGGGGCCAGGGGAGGTGGTTCTCCAGGTGGAGGCGGTGGGCCTTAACTTCGCCGACCACCTCCTGCGGCTTGGGGCCTACCTCGCCCGGCTCCACCCGCCCTTCATCCCGGGGATGGAGGTGGTGGGGCGGGTGGGCGAGCGGCGCTACGCCGCCCTCATCGGCCAAGGGGGCCTGGCGGAGCGGGTAGCGGTGCCGGAAGCGGCCCTTTTGCCTGTCCCCGAGGGGCTATCCCCGGAGGAGGCCGCGGCCTACCCTGTTTCCTTCCTCACCGCCTACCTGGCCCTGAGGCGGGCGGGGGCGAGGCCGGGGGAAAGCGTCTTGGTCCAGGCGGCGGCGGGGGCCTTGGGCACGGCGGCGGTGCAGGTGGCCAAGGCCCTAGGGCTTAAGGTGGTGGCGGCGGCCTCGAGGCCGGAAAAACTCGCCCTCCCCGAACGCCTTGGGGCGGACCTCACCGCCCCCTACGAGGAGCTACCCGAAAGGGTGAAGGCCCTGGGCGGGGTGGACCTCGTTCTGGAGGTGCGGGGCAAGGCGGTGGAGGAAAGCCTAAGCCTCCTCAAGCCCAAGGGGCGCCTGGTCTACATCGGGGCGGCGGAAGGAGAAGTGGTCCCCATCCCTCCCCTCAGGCTCATGCGCAAGAACCTCGCCGTGGTGGGCTTCTGGCTCGCCCCCCTCATGGGAGAAAGGCCCCTCGTGGAGGAGGCCTTGGGCTTCCTCCTCCCCCGGCTTGGGAAGGAGCTCAAGTCCGTGGTAGGCAGGGTATTCCCCTTTGCGGAAGCGGAAGCCGCCTTCCAAGCCCTTTTGGACCGGAGCCACACGGGGAAGATCGTGGTCCGGCTATAGGCCGAGGTAGGCCTTGGCCGCCGCCAGGTCAAAGAGGGCGTGCCCCACGCTCTTGAAGAGGACGAAGCGCCCCTCCCCCCGCCGGCCCAAGAGGGCCTCCCGCAAGGGGATGACGGGGCGGGCGACCCCTTGGAGCTCCCCCGCCTCCAAGAGGGCGTCCTCCGTGTCGCAGTAGAGGGCGGCTTGGGCCAAGAGGGCCTCCGGCACCTCCCGCATCTCCGGGCGGTAGCTTCCCACCGCCGCCAGGAAGACCCCATCGGGCACCTTAGGGGGCAGGACGGGGGTGGGGCTTGGGGTGGCGGTGACCAGGAAGGCCACGTCCTCGGGGACCTCGGCCCCGGTCCACTCCTCAGCGGCTAACCCCAGCGCCCGCGCCCGCTCCAGGAAGGCCAAGACCCTTTCCCGCCCCCTTCCCCGCACCAGGACCCGGGTGAGGGGGAAGGCCTCGGCAAAGGCCTCGAGGTGGGCCAGGCCCTGGGCCCCCGGCCCCACCACCAGCAAGGCCCCCTCCCGCCTCGGGGCAAGAAGGGTGGCGGCGAGGAGGGAAAGGGCGGCGGTGCGCCTTTGCGTGAGCTCCTCCCCAGGAAGGTGGAAGACCTCCCCCGTGGCGAGGCGCCTCGCCCACACCTCCGCCTGCACCATGGGCGTCCTTTCCGGCTCCACCACCACCAGCTTGCACACCGCCACCTCATGGTCCGCCGCGGGCATCACCAAAAACTGCCCCGTGGGAAGGGGCAGAACCTGGCGCTTCGGCGCCACCCCTCCCTCCAGGAGCACCCGCCGGATGGCCTCCGCCAGTTCCCGGTAGCTCGGCATAGCCCTAAAATGCCCCACATGCAGGCCCTCCTCAACACCGTGGTCCCGGTGGCCCTGGTGGTCCTTTCCGGCTACCTCCTGGGGCGGCGCGTGCCCATGGACCTCTCCACCCTAAGCCGCCTCACCCTCTACCTCCTGGTCCCCGCCCTCATCTTTGACGCCATGTACCGGGCGGAGTACACCCGGGAAGGGCTTTGGGGGCTCGCCTTGGGCTTCACCCTCACCTACGCCCTCCTTTTCCTCGCCATCCAAGGGGCGGGGAGGCTTTTGGGCCTCTCCCCCCAAGCCGCCAAGGGGCTTTTGGTCTGCAGCCTCTTCCCCAACTCGGGGAACATGGGCCTTTCCCTCACCTACTTCGCCCTGGGAGAGGAGGGCCTTAGGCGGGCCGTGGTCTACTTCATCCTCTCCAGCGCGGTCATGTTCGGGCTCGGTCCCGCCTTCATCCGGGGTGGGGGGCTTCGGGAAGGGCTTCGCCTCACCCTGCGCCTTCCCCTCTTCTACGCGCTTTTCCTGGGCCTTCTCCTAAAGGCCCTGGGGATCGCCCTCCCCTTCCGCCTGGACGAGGGGGTGCGGCTCATGGGCCAAGCGGCCATCCCCGTCCTCCTCCTCACCCTGGGGATGCAGATGGGCCAGACCCGCTTCCAGGTGGGCGCCTTTGAGGCCACCGCCAGCGCCCTTAGGCTCCTCCTCGCCCCCCTCCTGGCCTACGGGGTGGGCCTCGCCTTAGGGCTTCCCCGGCTAGAGCACCAGGTCCTGGTCCTCCAGTCCGCCACCCCGGTGGCGGTGAACGCCTTCCTCATGACCCGGGAGTTCGGGGGAGACGCCCTCCGGGTGGCCAGGAGCGTGGTGGTTTCCACCTTCTTCGCCTTCCTAACCGTTCCCCTGGTCCTCTACCTCATCGGGGTCCGGTAGACGGGGGGTTCCCAGGTCCAACTGGAAGAGCACCGCCCCCTCAAAAATCCCCACCAGGCGGTGGTACCCCTCCTGGAGGGGAAAACGGGCCTCATATGCCCCAAGGTTCTCCAGGAAAAGCGCCCGCTCCAGGATTAAGCGCTCCTCCCGGTACCACTTGAGGTGGAGGTAGCCAGCTCGGGGAAGCCGCTCCACCCTCAGGGAAAGCCTCGCCTCACCTTCCCCAGGGACGAGCCTCGCCACCACGAAGGGCCGCTCGGGCGGGGCGGGCTTGCCGGGATCCAGGGGAAGGAAGGTGTAGCGGCAGGCGGAAAGGAAAAGGAGGAGGAGAAGGAGGCCCCTCATCTTCCCTCCCCCGCGGTGCACAGGGCGAGGAGGGCGAGGGCGGCGGTTTCCGCCCGGAGGATCCTCCGCCCCAGGGTGACGGGGGTAAAGCCCCGCTCCTGCAAAAGCTCCACCTCCTCCTCGGCGAAGCCCCCCTCCGGCCCCACGGCCAGGGCCAGGGGCTTTTCCAGGTCCAAGACCCCCCGCACCAGGCGGCTTGCCCCCACGTGGGCCACGAGGCCTTGGGGCACCTCCGGCACCGCCTTCAGGGGAATGGGGGGGAGGACCTCGGGCAGCTTGAGCCTCCCCGACTGCTTGGCCGCCTCCACGGCGATGGCCTGGAGGCGCTTAAGCTTCCCCTCCCCCATCTCCTTGGGCACGCTGTGCCGGGTGACGAGGGGTTGGATGCGGGTGGCGCCAAGCTCCGTGGCCATGCGCACCACCTCGGCCAACTTATCCCCCTTAAGGAGGGCCATGTAGAGGACCACCTCCACCCCCACCTCCCGCTCGGGGCGACGCTCCTCCAGGATGCGGTAGCGCACCGGGGGGCCCAGGTCCACCACCTCGGCTAAGGCTTCCCGCTCGGCGTCAAACACGGTGAAGCGGTCCCCCACTCGGGCCCTGAGCACCTCCAGGAGGTGGCGGCTTTCCCGAAGGGAAAGGACGCCGGTGAGGCCGGGGCTATAGGCGCGGTGGGGGCGCATGGGCTACCTCCGGTGGGCGAGGAGGACCCACTCCCCCTCCTCCGCCTCCTCTAAGGGGAGAAGGCCCGCCTCCCGAAGGACCTCCCGCACCAAGGGGGCCTTTTCCTTCAGGATCCCCGTGAGGAGAAGCCTCCCCCCGGGGGCCAAGGCCTCCCGGTAGCGGGGGGCGAGGGCTTGGTGGAGCTCGGCGAAGAGGTTCGCCACCAAAAGGTCAAAGGGGCCATAGGGAAGCGCCTCCTCCAGGCTTCCTTCCAGAAAGCGGACGGAAACCCCATTCCTGCGGGCGTTTTCCTCCGCCTGGGGCAAGACGGTGGGGTCTATGTCCACCCCCAAGGCCTCCGCCCCCAGCTTGGCGGCGGCGATGGCCAGGATGCCGCTTCCCGTGCCCAGGTCCAGCACCCTCTCCCCAGGGGCGAGGTGGCGGGCCAAGGCCATGAGGGCCAGGCGGGTGGTCTCGTGGTGCCCGGTGCCGAAGGCCATGCCGGGCTCAATGACCAGGGGGATCTCCCCTCCCTCCCAACGGTGCCAAGGGGCCAGGACCACGAAGGGCGGGGCCAAGGCGGGCTTCAGATCGCGCCGCCAGGCCTGAAGCCAGTCCTCGTCCGGCACCTCCTCCCAGACCCCCCCGTGGGGCAGGTCCACGGGCGCGGGGAAGTAGGCCAGGACCTCCCCTTCCCGTTCCCAAAGCCCCCGCGCCCCCCGGTCAAAGAGCTCGGGGATGAGGGCGTCCAGTTCCCAGGGCGTGCCCTTTAGGCGGTAGACCCACACCCCGTCATTCTACGCGGTAGCGGCAGCAGCTTCCCCCCTCGGCCAGCCGTTCCTCCCGGTGGATGGGGAGGCCCAAAAGCTCCTGGTAGGCCAAGAGCTCGCTTTGGCAAAGGGCCTCGTGCTCCCGGGAAAGGGCGAGCTTGGGACATCGGCGCTGGCAGAGGTAAAGCCTTCCCCCCTCCTCCACCACCTCCGCCTCGTAGCCCTGGGTCTTGAGAAAGGCCGCCAAGCGCTCCAAGCGCTCCCGCAGGGGAAGGCCCTCGAGGTTCAGGGGGGCGAGGAGCCGCCGGTTCCTTTCCAAAAGGAGCCGCACCACCCCCTCCTTCCCCAAGGCCCCCTCGAGGCCCCTCAGCACATCCCCGCAAAGGGCGGCGTAGGGCGCCCCCTCGTCCTGGGCCTGGTAAAGGCGGTAGGGACGGCCCCGCCCCGGGCAGCGGCGCACCTCCGAGCGCACCAGCCCCCGGGCCTCCAGGTCCTCCAGGTGCTTGCGGGCCGCCACCTGGCTGATCCCCAAGGCCTCCGCCACCTCCTTGGCCGTGCGGGGCTTGACCCTGAGGAGGTCCAAAACCCGTTCCTTGGTGCCTTCCACAAGAAGGGCCATGTCAGGCCATGGGCAAGGCGATGAAGGTCTGAACGCTCAAACTGGCGGCGAGCTCCCGGGCCGCCCGGCGGAAGGCCTGGGCCTCCGGCCCCTCCGGGTCCTGGACCACGATGGGCGTGCCCCGGTCCCCGCTTTCCCGCAAGGGAAGGGTGAGGGGGATCTCCCCCAGGAAGCGGGCCTTAAGCCTCTCGGCGAGCCGCCTTCCGCCCCCCTCGCCGAAGATGGGGGTGGGCTTCCCGCAGTGGGGGCAGAGGAAGGCGCTCATGTTCTCCACCACCCCCAGGATGGGCACCTGCACCTTCTTAAACATGTCCGCCGCCCGCTCGGCGTCTATGAGGGCCACCTCCTGGGGCGTGGTGACGATGACCCCGCCGGAAACCTGGGTGAGCTGGGCCAGGCTAAGCTGCACGTCCCCCGTGCCCGGGGGCAGGTCCACCACCAAATAGTCCAGCTCCCCCCAGTTCACCTCCTCCAAAAACTGCTTCAGGGTGCCGTGGAGGATGGGCCCTCGCCAGATCATGGCCTGGCCCGGGGGGACGATGTTGGCCATGGAGAGGACCTTGATGCCGTGGGCCTCCAGGGGGAGGATCCTGCGGTTTTGGTCCACCTTGAGCTTTTGCCCCTCCAGGCCGAACATCTTGGCCTGGCTCGGCCCGTAGAGGTCGGCGTCCAAAAGCCCCACCTGGGCCCCTTCTTGGCGGAGGGCCAGGGCCAGGTTGGCGGCCACGGTGCTCTTCCCCACCCCACCCTTGCCTGAGGCCACCGCCACCACGTGCTTCACCCCGGGGATGGGGTATTTTTCCGGGGGGCGCACCCCCCCGCCGAAGCGGACCCGCACCTCCTCGAGGCCCAAGGGGAGGAGGGCCCTTTGGATGTCCGCCTCAATCTGCCCCTTGAGGGGACAGGCGGGGGTGGTGAGGTTCACCAGGACCTCCAGCCTTTTGCCCTCTAGCCGCACCTCCCCCACCATGCCCAAGGACACCAGGTCCTTCCCCAGCTCGGGGTCCATCACCGTGCGCAGGGCCTCGAGGACCCGCTCTTCGGATAGCGCCATACCGGGCCTAGAGTATACCCGGCGATAGCTTTGGGCAAGGGGTGAAAGCACAATGAGGGCGTATACTCCTCCTTATGCACCCCGCCTGGCAAAAACGCCGCTTCTTTGAGCTCCACTTGGCCTGGCTCATCCAAGGGCCCAAGGGGTATGAACTCCTCTTCAAGGTGAACCCCTATAGCCTCTACCCCACGCGGGAAGAGGCCCTAAAGGCCGCCAAGGCGCTCCTCGAGGGGCGCCTGGACCAAGACCCCAAGGTGGGGCGCCACAAGGCCCCCGTGCTCCTATCGGACGAGGACCGCACCCGCTTCCTGGTGCTCCTCCAAAGCGGCAAGGCCCTTCTGCCCCTGGGCCGCTACGCCCTTTTGGGAGAGGTGGCGGAGGTGGAAGAGCGCCTCCTCCACCGCGCCCCCTTCCGCGAGGCCAGCAACGTGCTCCATAGCCTAAAGGGGGTACCCGTGCGCCTCCTCCACACCCCCCTCAACGACCCGGAGGCGGAAAGCCGGGAGGTGGCCCAAGGAAGCCTGGAAGTCCTCCCGGAGGGCATCCGGGTGGGAGGGGTTTTCCTCCCCATCCCCCCCGAAACCCCCATTGAGGGCCTGGCCTACGAGGAGGCCTTCTTCCACCTGGAAAACGGGCGCTACTACCTCTACGCCCTCCCCTAAGCCCCGCCCTGGCCTTCCCCTAGCCCGCCCGGGTAAAGTGATGGATAGCATGGACCTACCCAAGGCCTACGATCCCAAAGCGGTGGAACCCAAGTGGGCGGAGAGGTGGGCAAAAAACCCCTTCGTGGCCAACCCCAAAAGCGGCAAACCCCCCTTCGTCATCTTCATGCCGCCCCCCAACGTCACGGGCTCCTTGCACATGGGCCACGCCCTGGACAACTCCCTCCAGGACGCCCTCATCCGCTACAAGCGCATGCGGGGCTATGAGGCGGTCTGGCTCCCCGGCACCGACCACGCCGGCATCGCCACCCAGGTGGTGGTGGAGCGCCTCCTCCTCAAGGAGGGCAAGACCCGGCACGACCTGGGCCGGGAGGCCTTCTTACAGCGGGTGTGGCAGTGGAAGGAGGCGTCGGGGGGGACCATCCTCAAGCAGCTTAAGCGCCTTGGAGCCAGCGCCGATTGGAGCCGGGAAGCCTTCACCATGGACGAGAAGCGCTCCAAGGCGGTGCGCTACGCTTTTTCCCGCTACTACCATGAGGGCCTGGCCTACCGCGCCCCCCGGCTCGTGAACTGGTGCCCCCGGTGCGAGACCACCCTCTCCGACCTGGAGGTGGAAACCGAGCCCACCCCGGGAAGGCTCTACACCCTGCGCTACGAGGTGGAAGGGGGCGGCTATATAGAAATCGCCACCGTGCGCCCGGAAACGGTCTTCGCCGATCAGGCCATCGCCGTCCACCCCGAAGACGAGCGCTACCAAGGCCTGATCGGCCGGCGGGCCCGCATCCCCCTCACGGACATCTGGATCCCCATCGTGGCCGATAGCGCCGTGGAAAGGGAGTTCGGCACCGGCGCCCTCAAGGTGACCCCGGCCCACGACCCCCTGGACTACGAGATCGGGGAGCGGCACGGGCTTGAAGCGGTCTCCGTCATCAACCTGGAGGGGAGGATGGAAGGGGAAAGGGTGCCCGAGGCCCTCAGGGGCCTGGACCGCTTTGAAGCCCGCAGGAAGGCGGTGGAACTCTTCCGCGAGGCGGGGCACCTGGTCAAGGAGGAGGAGTACACCATAAGCCTCGCCACCTGCTCCCGTTGCGGCACCCCCATTGAGTACGCCATCTTCCCCCAGTGGTGGCTTTCCATGAAGCCCTTGGCGGAAAAGGTCATATGGGGCCTGGAGCGGGGGGATATCGCCTTCGTGCCCGAGCGCTGGAAGAAGGTCAACCTGGACTGGCTCAGGAACGTCAAGGACTGGAACATCTCCCGCCAGCTTTGGTGGGGCCACCAGATCCCCGCCTGGTACTGCGAGGACTGCGGGGCCATCAACGTCCCGCGCCCCGAGCGCTACCTGGAAGACCCCACCCTCTGCGAGGCCTGCGGAAGCCCGAGGCTCAAACGGGACGAGGACGTCTTTGACACCTGGTTTTCCTCGGCGCTTTGGCCTCTTTCCACCCTGGGCTGGCCCGAGGAGACCGAGGACCTCAAGGCCTTCTATCCCGGGGACGTCCTGGTCTCGGGGTATGACATCCTCTTCCTCTGGGTTTCCCGCATGGAGGTCTCCGGTTACCACTTCATGGGGGAAAGGCCCTTTAAGACCGTGCTCCTCCACGGCCTGGTCTTGGACGAGAAGGGCCAGAAGATGTCCAAGTCCAAGGGGAACGTGATTGACCCCTTGGAAATGGTGGAGCGCTATGGGGCCGACGCCCTTCGCTTCGCCCTCACCTACCTGGCCACCGGGGGGCAGGACATCCGGCTGGACCTCCGCTGGCTGGAGATGGCCCGCAACTTTGCCAACAAGCTTTACAACGCCGCCCGCTTCGTCCTCCTTTCCCGGAAAGGCTTCCAGCCAAAGACGGACACCCCCACTCTAGCGGACCGCTGGATGCGAAGCCGCCTGGACCGGGGGGTACGGGAGATCACCGCCCTCTACGAGGCCTTGGACCTGGCCCAGGCGGCACGGGAAATCTACGAGCTGGTCTGGAGCGAGTTCTGCGACTGGTACCTGGAGGCGGCCAAGCCCGCCCTCAAGGCCGGGAACGCCCACACCTTAAGAACCCTGGAGGAGGCCTTGGCCACCCTCCTCAAGCTTCTCCACCCCATGATGCCCTTCCTCACCAGCGAGCTCCACCAGGCCCTCACGGGCAAGGAGGAGCTGGCCCTCGAGGCCTGGCCCGAGGCCCAGGGCAAGGAGGACAAGGAGGCGGAGGCCGCCTTTGAAGCGCTAAAGCAGGCGGTGACAGCGGTGCGGGCCTTACGGGCCGAGGCCGGGCTTCCCCCGGGGCAGGAGGTGCGGGTCTACCTGGAAGGGGAAGTGGCGCCCGTGCGGGAAAACCTCGAGGCCTTCCGCTTTTTAGCCCGGGCCGAGCTCCTTGAGGAAAAGCCGGAAAAAGCCTTGGTCAAGGCCTTGTCCAAGGTCACCGCCCGGATGCCCTTGGAGGGGCTTCTGGATGTGGAGGAGTGGCGGCGCCGGCAGGAAAAGCGGCTTAGGGAGCTCCTGGAGCTAGCGGAAAAGAGCCAAAGGAAGCTCTCCGCTCCCGGCTTCCGGGAAAAGGCACCCCGGGAGGTGGTGGCGGCGGAGGAGGCCAGGCTCAAGGAAAACCTGGAGCAAGCGGAAAGGATCCGCGAAGCCCTCAGCCAAATAGGGTGAGACGGGGGTCGTGGGCCTCGCCCGGGGCCTCGGCCACCGCCTCCGCCAGGCGGAGGTTGAGGGTGACGAAGGGAAAGCGCTCCACCGCCACGATGGGGCGGTCGGGGCGGAGGATGTATAGGCGGGCTTCCAGGAGGGTCTGGAAGGGTTTGGCCTGGGAGAGGTAGTCGGAAAGCCGCACCCCCCGGGGCACCAAAAGCGCCCCCGCCAAGAGGTATTCTCCAAAAAGAAAAGCCAGGGACCGCCTTTCCAAAAGCGCCGGGCTCGTGCGGGGCTCCGCCGCCTTGCCCCCCACCACCCACTGGATGCGCTCCTTTCTTAAGGCCAAAAAGCTCGTGCTCGCCTTCAGGTCCTTGGCCTCGGGTGGGTGAAGGTACCCCGGGGTATATCCCATAGACCCGGTAGGCCTGGGTATAGTTCCGGGCCTCATGGGCTTCCCGCGGTTGCTTGTACACGGCTTACCTCCCAGTACGCCAATAACGCCTCGCTGAAGAGGGCCGGGTGCCGCCGCTCGTAGGCAAAGAGGAGCCGCCGGGCGATGTGGGCCTTCAGGGCCTCCTCCGGGGTGTCCAAGGCGGGGGGTATGGCCAGGCGCCGCTTGGCCTCGCTCCCCAAGGCCACGTCCACCCGTCGGACCACGGGGTAGGGGGGGAGGCCGAGCCAAAGGGAAGCCTCCTCCGGGGGCAGGAGGGCAAAGCCCTGGGCCTTGGCGTAGGCAAGCCCCTCCCGGTTCCCTTCCGGGATGTAGACCCCCTCCCCCATCCGGGCCCGGGCCAAGGCCTCCCCCAGGGCAAGGGGGTGGGCGAAGGGCTCCCCCTGGCCAAGAAGCTCCCCGGGCACCCGGAAGTCCAGGGCTTGGGCCTCATAGCTCACGGTGCCGTTGAAGCGGTTTTCCGTGAGGAGGACCGCCGCCTCCAGGGGGTTTGGCACCTCTTTATCCCCCACACGCCAGGCCACCACCCGCACCCCTTGGAGCCGGAAAGCCAGGTGCCTGCCCTCCCCCATGGTCCGCACCTCCTCGGGGCTTCCCGCAAGCAAAAAGAGGGGCTCGGGGTTCCCGGCGCCGAAGGGCTCCAGATCCTGTAAGGCCCGGTAAAGCTCCGCCAGGCGTGAGGCGGGGGGAAGGGGGCCCAGAAGGGGCACCTCCTGCACGGGGTCGGGGAAGCGGGCGGCGTAGGCCTCTATCCGCCTTTGGAACTCGGGGAAGCGGGCCTCGTCCAGGGCAAAGCCCGCCGCCTCCTTGTGGCCCCCAAAGCGCAAAAGGAGGTCCTCTGCCTCCGTAAGCGCCCCCACGGCGCTGATGGGGGGAAGGCTCCGCACCGTGCCCTTCCCCTGGGCCACCAAGAAGACGGGGCGCAAGGTGGCCTCGAGGATCCGGCTCGCCACGATGCCCATCACCCCGGGGTGGCCCTCGGGATCCTGAAGGACGATGGCCTTGGCCTCCGGGTCGGCCTGGGGGAGAAGCCTCCTTAGCATCTCCTCCTCTATGGCCTGGCGACGGGCGTTAAGGCGGTTTAGCTCCTCCACCAAGGCCCGGGCCTCGGCTTCGCTGTCGGTGAGGAGGAGGCTTAGGGCCTTCTCCGCCTCCCCCAGGCGGCTTGCGGCGTTGATGCGGGGGGCGATGCGGAAGGCCACCTCTACCGCCTTGCCCGTGTAGCCCACCGCCTCGGCCAGGAGCCTAAGGCCCACCCAGGGCGAGGCGGGGATGCGGGCGAGCCCCTCGCGCACCAAGGCCCGGTTCCAGCCCCAAAGGGGAGCCACGTCGGCGATGGTGCCCACCGCCGCCAAATCGGCGTAGTCCAGGGGCGGCCCTAGCCCCAGGCGTTCGTGGAGGGCCCAAAGGAGCAGGAAGGCCACCCCCGCCCCCGTGGGGTGTTCCCCAAGCCCGGGGGTGTAGGCGGGGTGGACCACCAGGCCCGGGGGCGGGGTTTCCTTGGGGGTGTGGTGGTCGGTGACCAGGACCTCCAACCCGCTTTCCACCAGCTCCCTAAGCTCGGCGTGGTTGGTGATGCCGCAGTCCACCGTTACGAAGACATCCGCCGCCTCCAAGTGCTCGGGGATGCGGTCCATGAGGACGCCATAACCCTCCTCCAGGCGGTGGGGAATGAAGGGGTGGACCTCGGCCCCCAGCGCCCGAAGCCCCCGCACCAAAATGGCGGTGCCCGTGAGGCCGTCGGCGTCGTAGTCTCCGTGGACGCGGATGCGCTTCCCCTCCCGAATGGCCCGGGCGAGGAGATCCGCCGCCTCCTCCAGGCCCTTCAGGGGTAGCCGGGTAAGGGGGGGCTTCAGGTCCTCCCGCCGCCTAACTCCCCGGTGCCTGTAGGCCAAGGCCGCCTCGGGCCCCACCCCGAAGCCCTGCATGAGGCCAAGCCACTCCGGCACGGAAGGCAGGGGGAGGAGGCGCCAGCGGACCCTTTCCCTCATGGCTCTTCCCGATCGGGGATGCGGGGGATCTCCTCAATCCGCTCCCGTTTTAGGGCGTTCACCTCCCCCTGGAGCCGCCGCACCTCCCGGAGAAGGGCCCGCCGCCCCCCCATGCCGGCAAGCCAAAGGGCCAGGGCGTAAAGCCCCCCCACTAAAAAGCCCAAGGCGTAGACGGCGGGAAGGACCAGGTAAAGGGGCCACGGCCCCCAGGGGGTGGGCACCTCCAAGAAGGGGTAGGTGAGGTAGAGGTAAAGCCCCGCCCCCGCCACCCCGAGGCTCACCAGGAGAAAGGTCCAGTGGACGAGCTTCATACCCCCTTAGGATACGGCGAAGTCCTTGAACCGTATCCTACCCTCGTAAAGGGCCTTCCCCACCAAGGCCCCTTCCACGCCAAGGCGCTTAAGGGCGAGAAGGTCCTCCGGCCCCGCAATCCCCCCCCCGGCGATGAGGGTGTGGGGCCAAGCCTCACGCACCCGGGCCACCACCTCCAGGTCCAATCCCTTCAGCGTCCCGTCCCGGCGCACGTCGGTGTAGATGACCCAGCAGACACCCATGGCCTCCCAGGTCCGAAGGAGGTCTAGGGCAGAAAGGGGCGTGGCCTCCTGCCAGCCGGAAACCACCACGCTAAGCCCCCGGGCGTCCAGGGCCACGGCAAGCCGCTCTGGGCCCGCTTGGGCCAACATCGTCTCCAGAAGGGCAGGGTCCTTCGCCGCCACCGTGCCCACCACCCCCCGGCTCGCCCCCAGGGAGAGGACCTCCTGTAGGCTCTCCAGGGAGCGGATCCCCCCGCCCACCTGGAAGGGGACGAAAAGCGCCTCGGCGATGCGGGAAAGGGCCTCCCGGTTATCCCCGGTGCCCAGGGCCCGGTCCAGGTCCACCAGGTGCAAAAGCCTCGCCCCCTCTTCCTGCCAGCGGAGCGCCGCCGCCACTGGGTCTCCGTAGGCGGTTTCCGCCTCGGGACGCCCCTCGTAGAGCCGCACCGCCTTGCCCCCCTTGAGGTCCACTGCGGGGATGACCAGCATGGGGCTATCCTACAAGCTCCCGCACCGCCCCCTCCAAGTCAGGGTTGCGCATGAGGCTCGTGCCGATGAGGACGGCGTCAAAAAGCCCTTCCAAGGCCTTGAGTTCCTCCCGTCGGCCATAGCCCGACTCCGCCACCAACATCCCGGAAAAGCCCCGGTCCCGGGCCAGGCGGCCCAAGCGAGGAGCGGTGGAGAGGTCTATGCGCAAGGTGGCGAGGTCGCGGTTGTTGATGCCGAGGATTTCCGCCCCGGCCTCGAGGGCCAGTTCCAGCTCCCTTTCCGTGTGCACCTCCACCAGGGCGTCCAAGCCCAACGCCCTCGCCCTTTCCAGGTAAGCCCCCGTGAGCTCCCCCAGCACCGCCACGATGAGAAGGGCGGCGCTCGCCCCAAAGGCCCGGGCCTCCTCCAGCATGAAGGGGTCCACCACGAAGTCCTTGCGCAAAACCGGGAGGGGTACCCCCTTCCGCACCCGCCAAAGGTCCTCCAAGCTCCCTCCAAAGTGGTGGGGCTCGGTGAGGACGCTAAGGGCCCGCGCCCCCCCACGGGCGTAGGCCTGGGCCGCCTCCACGGGATCCACCTGCCGGATAGCCCCTTCGGAGGGGCTTTGCTTCTTCACCTCGGCGATGAGGGAAAGGCCAGGAAGGAGGAGGGCCTTCCTGAAGGAAGGCACAGGCGGGGGAGCGGGCAAGGGGTACGGGGCCACCTCTTGGGCCCGCTTCCGGGCGATCTCCCCCAGCACCCCCGGCACCCGGGAAAGGTCGGGCCGCATGGGAATAGTGTACCCGAGTTTTAGAATTGGGTTATGCTACCCCGCATATTATTTTTAGATGCCTGCGTCCTCTATCCCACCCAAACCCGGGACCTCTTCATGGGATTGGCCCTAGAAGGACTCGTGCGGCTTAAGTGGAGCCAACGGGTGCAGGAAGAATGGATCCGAAACCTCCTAAAGGACCGACCAGGACTGACTCCTGAACAAGTGAAACGGATCAGGTCCACACCATCTAAAATGAATGAGCTTTTGCAAGCGCAAGAACCCCTGGTGGAAGGGTACGAAAACCTGGTTACTCAGGTTCATCTTCCCGACGAAGACGACCGCCACGTGGTGGCCGCCGCTTATTGGGGCGGAGCGGAAGCCATCCTCACCTTTAACATCAAGGACTTCCCAGAACCGGAGCTCAGCCGCTTTGACCTCGTGGCCCTACATCCTGATGATTTCCTGTTAGAGCTCGCAGGGGCTTTAATCCGAAAAAGCTTCATACCGGAACCCCTCCTTACCATCCTGCGCAACCAAAGATGTCAACTGCGCAACCCTCCTCTAACCCAACACCGCTTCGTAGAGAGCCTAAGAAGGGCCGGTCTCATCTCCTTCGCCAGTCTTCTCACTGAAAGTTCATACGTTTCCCGACTATAAGGCCCTGACCTCTCATCACTTTTCCCACCCCTGTACCAGTTGCTGAAGAAGACCTGTGAGCGTCCGCGCCGCCACACTCCGCAGGGAGGGGGGCCCCTGGGCCAGAAGGAGGCGGGCTAGTCGGAAAAGGCTCTGCCGCTCCGGATGCGCCACCACC
>NZ_JAKTNS010000041.1:0-15695 GCF_022760915.1 Thermus thalpophilus
GAACTCTTGAAGCAGGCTAAGGGAGGGCGAGGAAGGAGTTTTGGGTAAAGCCCTGCACATAAGCTTGACCGCCTGGGTGGCCTCCTCTAAGATGGGGGGTGCCTGGCGCCCCTGGCGGCGTAGCTCAGGTGGTCAGAGCACACGACTCATAATCGTGGTGTCGTGGGTTCGAGTCCCACCGCCGCCACCAGCGCCGGACGAGGCCCGCCCTAAGGCGGGCCTTTTGCTACACTGGGGAGCGCAGGGTCCGGGATCCCCCCGGGAGCCCTAGGAGGCGTATGCGCGCGCACATCATCACCTACGGATGTCAGATGAACGAGTACGACTCCCACCTGGTGGCCAGCGAGCTGGTGAGCCTGGGGTGGGAGCTGGTGGACACGGTGGAGGAGGCGGACTTGGTCTTGCTGAACACCTGCGCCGTGCGGGGCAAGCCCGTGGAGAAGGTGCGCTCCCTTTTGGGCCAGCTCCGCAAGGAGAAGGAAAGGCGGGGCCTCCTCATCGGCATGATGGGCTGCTTGGCTCAGCTGGACGAGGGCCAGCAGATGGCCAAGAAGTTCGGGGTGGACATCCTCTTGGGCCCGGGGGCCCTCACCTCCTTGCCCGAGGCCCTGAAGCAAAACGAGCGCTTCTATGACCTCACCTTCCGGGACGACCTCCTGGACTACATCCCCCCACCCCCCAAGGGGGCCCTTTCCGCCCATGTGAGCATCATCCGGGGGTGCAACCACCACTGCACCTACTGCATCGTGCCCACCACCCGGGGCCCCGAGGTTTCCCGCCACCCCGACCTGATCCTGAGGGAGATTGAGCTCCTAAGGCAGGCGGGGGTAGTGGAGATCACCCTCCTGGGCCAGAACGTGAACTCCTACGGCAAGGACCAGCCGGGCTACCCCAGCTTCGCCGAGCTTTTGCGCATGGTGGGGCGGATGGGCATCCCCCGGGTGCGCTTCCTCACCAGCCACCCCGTGAACTTCACGGACGACATCCTCGAGGCCATCGCCGAAACCCCCAGCATCTGCCGTTACATCCACCTCCCCGTGCAGTCGGGCTCCGACCGGGTGCTGCGGCGCATGGCCCGGGAGTACCGCCGGGCCCACTACCTGGAGCGGATCCGGCGCATCCGGGAGGTCCTGCCCGACGCCGTGCTCTCCACGGACATCATCGTGGGGTTCCCTGGGGAAACCGAGGAGGACTTCCAAGAAACCCTCTCCCTCTACGACGAGGTGGGCTACGACCAGGCCTATATGTTCATCTACTCCCCCCGCCCCGGCACCCCCGCCTACAAGCACTTCCAGGACTTGCCCCGGGAGGTGAAGGTGGAAAGGCTACAGCGGCTCATTGAAAAGCAAAAGGAGTGGAGCTACCGCCGTAACCTGGAATGGGTGGGGAAGACCGTGGAGGTCCTGGTGCGGGGCGAGGCCAAGGAGGAGGGCTTCGTTCAAGGGCACGACCGGGGGAACCACCCGGTCCTGATCCCTGCGGCCCAGGCCCCCACCCCCGGGCTGTACCAAGTGGAGATCAAGCAGGCCACGCCCCACCTCCTCTTCGGCGAGGTGGTGGGGGCCCGGGAGCCCGCGCCCATCCCCCTGCCCGTGGCCTAAGGAGGCGGCGTGGCCCCGGTCCTGCCCCTAAGCGCCGCCATCGCCCTTTTCCTCCTCCTTTGGGCGGGCTTGCGCTTTGCCGCCTGGGGCCTTCTCCTGGCCCTGGGCCTCGGGGTTTTGGCCTACCTGGGGGTGGCCCGCTGGCAGGGCTTGGTGCTTCGCCAAGGGCCTTCCCGAGCGGCCTGGGAGCGGCTTGCCATGAAGGAGGCCTGGCGACGGGGGGGATTTTTGCGCCCCCAAGACCTCTTGGCCTACATGGAGGAGGGGCAGGCGAGGGCGCTTTTGGAGGGCCTGGCCGCCCGAGGGCTTTGCCGCAAGGAGGGGGAAGGCTACCGCTTCTGATGCGGGAAGCCGAGGTGGTGGTCCTGGGGGCCGGGGTGGCGGGGCTCACCCTGGCCCGCCTGCTTTGGGAGCGGGGGCGGTCCGTTTTGGTGGTGGCGGAAGGCCTGGGGGAGGCGAGCCGCCCGCCCGTGGCCCTGGTGAACCCCTTAAGGGGGCGGCGCTTCACCCTGGCCGAGGAGGGAGAAAAGGCGTTGGAGGCCGCCCTCGCCTTCTATGGCCGCCACGCCCCCTTGCACCTTGGCGTCTACCGCCCCGTGCCCGAGGGGGAGCGGGATAAGGTGGCGAAGCGGCTTGGGGGGCTAAGGCACCGCTGGGAGGGAGGGGGCGTGGTCCTGGAGGAGGCCTTTTGGCTGGAGCCGAGGCCCCTCTTGGCGCGGCTTGCGGAGGGGCTTCCCCTCCTGCGCCGCAGGGTGGTGGCCTGGGAACCCCCCTACCTCTGGCTGGAAGGAGGCGAGCGGGTGCGGGGGGAGGTTTTGGTCTACGCCGGGGGCGGGCGGGGGGCGCACCTTTTGGGCCTCTTGGGTCGGCACATCCCCGGACTTGTCCTTACCCTCTTGGACTACTTCCCCCGGGCCTTGAGTTACCGGGTGTACCTGGCGGGAAGCGCCCTCGGGGGGAGCTACCTGCCCCAAGGGGAAGGCCCTGACCCTCCGCCCCCCACGGAAGGGGAGGTGGAGTGGCTTCTTTCGGGGGCGGAGGCTTTGGTGGGCTACCGGCCCCAGTTGGCCGCCGCCTGGCGAGGGGTGCGCTTCCGCCTGGGGGGCTTCCCCTACCTCTTTTCCGTGGAGGGGGGGTACGCCCTCACGGGCCTGGGCTCCACCGGATTCCTGTACGCCCCCCTTTTGGGGGCGCGGCTAGCGGAAAAGCTCTAGACTGGGATGGTGTATAGCGGCGCGGTCCTGGCGGGGGGAAGGTCTCGGCGCTTCGGGGAGGATAAGGCGCTGTACCCTTACCGGGGTAAGCCCCTTTTGGCCTGGGTTTTGGAGAGCCTCGAGGGGGCGGCGGAGCGCTTCATCGTGGCGGGCCGCCCCTACGAGGGCTTCGGGGTGCCCGTTTACCCCGACCTCCTTCCGGGGGCGGATAGCCTCTCCGGCCTACACACCGCCTTGGCGCGCGCCCAACACCCATGGGTGGCGGTGGCCGCCTGCGACCTGCCCTTTCTCTCCCGGGCCTATTGGGACTTCCTGTTTGAGAAGACCCAAGCCTCCCCCTACCCCGTGGTGGTGGCGGTGAGCCCGGAGGGCCATCTGGAACCCCTCATGGCCTTTTACCACAAGGACTGCCTGCCCCAGGTGGAGCGGCAGATCCGGGAGGGGGATTTCCTCCTGCGCCGGGTGATGGAGGTTTTGGGGGCTACCCGGGTGGCGGCGGGGGAGGTGGTGGAGCGGTTTGGCCCCAGGGTGTTCCTCAACGCCAACCGCAAGGAGGAGTTACCCTAGGCCCCCGCCCCGGGCTGGGGCCGCTCCCCGGCGGCCACGGGCGGGGGCGGAGGGGGCAGGAGGAGGAGGCGCAGGACCTCCCCCACCTCCTCCACGAAGGTGATCTCCAGGTCCTTGAGGACCTCCTCCGGCACCTCCTTGAGCTCCGCTTCGTTCTCCTTGGGGAGGATCACCTTGTGGATCCCCGCCTGGTGGGCGGCGAGGAGTTTTTCCTTCACCCCGCCGATGGGGAGGACCTTGCCCCTTAGGGTGATCTCTCCGGTCATGGCGATGTCCATGCGCACGGGGCGGCCGGTGAGGGCGCTGGCCAAGGCGGTGGCCATGGTGATGCCGGCGGAGGGGCCGTCCTTGGGCGTGGCCCCCTCGGGCACGTGGACGTGCAGGTCAAAGTCCTTGTGGAAGCCCTCGGGGAGCCCCCACTCCTCCCGGTGGGCCCGGAGGTAGGTGAGGGCGGCGTGGGCCGACTCCTTCATCACCTCGCCCAGGTTCCCCGTGAGGTTCACCTTCCCCGTGCCCGGCACCGCCACCGCCTCAATGGTGAGGAGGGCGCCCCCATAAGGGGTCCAGGCCAGGCCCTGGGCCGCCCCCACCTGGGGGGCCTTTTCCGCCCGGTCGGGGCGGTACTTGGGCACGCCCAGGTAGGCCTCGAGGTCCTTCGCCTCCACCACCCGCACCCCTTCCCAGGGGGCCTCCAGGTAGTCCTTGGCCGCCTTGCGGGCCACCTTGGAAAGCTCCCGGTCCAGGTTGCGCACCCCCGCCTCCCGGGTGTACTCCTGCACGATGCGGTCAATGGCGGCGTCGGTGATCTCCAGCTTCCCTTCAAGCCCCGCCTCCTTCACCTGGAAGGGCCAGCGGAAATGCCGGGCGATGGCCCGCTTTTCCGGCAGGGTGTACCCAGGGATCTCTATGACCTCCATCCGGTCCAAGAGGGGCCTGGGGATGGTGGCGAGGGTGTTGGCGGTGGTGATGAAGAAGACCTTGGAGAGGTCGTAGGGCACGTCCAGGTAGTGGTCGGTGAAGGTGTGGTTCTGCTCCGGGTCCAAGACCTCCAGAAGGGCCGAGGCCGGGTCCCCCCGCCAGTCGGAGGAGAGCTTGTCAATCTCGTCCAGGAGGAAGACGGGGTTCACCACCCCCACCTGCTTCATCCCTTGGATGATCTTCCCGGGGAGCGCCCCGATGTAGGTGCGGCGGTGGCCCCGGATCTCCGCCTCGTCCCGCACCCCGCCCAAGGAGATGCGGTGGAACTTGCGGTTCATGCTCCGGGCGATGCTCTTGCCCAAGGAGGTCTTGCCCACCCCGGGCGGCCCCACGAAGCAGAGGATGGGGGCGTGGCCCCGCACCTCCTGGCCCTGGGTGAGTTGGCGCACCGCCAGGTACTCCAGGATGCGCTCTTTGACGTCCTTCAGGCCGTAGTGGTCCTCGTCCAGGACCCGCTTGGTCACGGAGATGTCCAGGACCTCGGGGTCCGCTTCGGTCCAGGGGACGTCCAGGAGCCAGTCCAGGTAGGTGCGGCTCACCGTGGCCTCGGGGGAGCCGGGTTGCATCCTCTCCAGGCGCTTGAGCTCCTTTAGGGCCTTCTCCTTGACGGGCTCGGGCATGCCCTTTTGCTCAATGCGCTCCCTGAGTTCCTCAATCTCCGTGAGGAAGTCCTCCCCGCCCCCGAGCTCCTTCTGGATGGCCTTCATCTGCTCCCGGAGGTAGTACTCCCGCTGGTTCTGGTCCATCTGCTCCTTGACCCGGGCGGCGATCTTCTTGTCCAGCTCAAAGCGCTCCAGGTCGCGGAGGAGGAGGGCCAGGACCTTCTTCAAGCGCTCCTCCACCTCCGGGGTTTCCAGGAGGTCCTGCTTTTCCTGCAGGGCCCAGGTGGCGTGGTGGGCCACCAGGTCCGCCAGGACGGCGGGGTCCAGGGTGCTCTTGATGGCCTCTTGCTGGTAGCGGTCCAGGCGCAGGGTCTTGTGGTTTTGCAGGTAGCGCTCAAAGGCCTCCTGCACCTCGCTCACCAGGACCCGGGCCAGGCCGGCGTCCGCCAAGGGGGGTTCGGGGAGCACCTCGCCCAAGGCCCGCAGGTAGGGTGCGGCCACGAAGCCCTGGAGGCGCACCCGGTTCCTGGCCTCCACCATCACCTGCAGGGTGCCGTCGGGGAGGCGCATGGCCTGCTTGACCACCGCCAAGGTGCCCACCCCGTAGAGGTCCTCGGGGGTGGGGTCGTCCACCTCCGGGTCCTTCTGGGCCACCAGGAAGATGAGGCGGTCGGCGGCCAGGGCCTCCTCCACCGCCTTTTTGCTCTTGGGTCGGCCCACGTCCACCCCGGTGGTGGTGTGGGGGAGGATCACGGTGTTCCGCAAGGGGAGAACGGGAAGTTCCAGGCGCAAGACGTCCTTCATCTATCTCCATCATAGCCGCCTTCGCGCCCGGGTTGCCGGCCGGGGGCACAATGCGGGCCGATCATGGACCCACGGTCAGGGTGGCCTTTAGGTTTTTGAAGGTGAGGGTGAGCCCCCCCGCGGGAAGGCCCTGCCCCAGGGCCCCGAGCCAGAACTTGCCCTGTTGCACGCCTTGGGTGAGTTTAGTCCCCGAAAGCTGCAAGGGGGCGCTTTGGCTCAGGGTGAAGCGGGCCTCGCCCACCTTGGCGTCGTCCGGGCCGATGGAGCAGGCGTAGGCGTAGGTGGTGGTGAAGTCGCTCAGGGCCAGGCAGGAAGGGTCATCGGCGGGGTCTTTGAGGCGGGCATAAAGTTCAAGGGTGAGGGTTAGGGGTTCGCTGGCTTCCAAGGTTCCCTCCACCCGGACCGCCTTCACCACCTCCCCGGGCGGGGGGAAGGCGAGGGGGTCTTTGGGGTAGAGGACGTGCCCTTGGGTGTCCATCACCGCGGGCACGTTTAGGGTTTGGTCGGGAAGGGGAAGGGTGAGGCTGAAGGTGCAGGCGGCGAGGAGGCTGGTGAGCGCCAGGAGGGAAAAGCGCATCTTCCGCACGGGGCCATTCTACCGGAAAATGGAAAAGATGCACCGCCTCCTCTTCGCCCTGGACCCGGAAGCCGCCCACGAGCTCGCCCTGAAGGCCCTCGCCTTATGGTCGGGAAGGGGGCCCCTTTTGGAGGTGCCGGGAAGGCTCCTTAGGGTGGAGGACCCTAGGCTTAGGGTGGAAGCTTTGGGCCTCACCTTCCCGAACCCCTTGGGCCTGGCGGCGGGCATGGACAAGGACGCCCGGGCCCTGGGGGCTTGGTGGGCCTTGGGCTTTGGCTTCGCCGAGGTGGGGACCCTCACCCCAAGGCCCCAGGAGGGAAACCCCAGGCCGAGGCTCTTCCGCCTGCCCGAGGACGGCGCCCTCATCAACCGCATGGGGTTCAACAACCGGGGGGCCCTCGAGGCGGCCCAACGCCTCGCCGCCTTCCGGGCCCGGGGGCTTCCCCTCCCCGTGGGGGTGAACCTGGGGAAGAACCGGGAGACCCCCTTGGAAAAGGCGGCGGAGGACTACCTGGAGGCGCTTCGCCTCCTGGAGCCCCACGGCGACTACTTCGTCCTCAACGTGAGCTCCCCCAACACGCCGGGCCTGCGCACCCTGCAGGAAGGTCCTTTTCTGGACGAGCTCCTCTTTCGCCTGCGGCCCACCACGGGAAAGCCGCTTCTCCTCAAGGTGGCCCCGGACCTCCCCTTGGAAGCCTTGGACCAGGTGGCGGCCTTGGCCCTGAAGCACCGCCTCGAGGGCCTGGTGGCGGTGAACACCACCCTAAGCCGCGAGGGGCTAAAGAGCCCCTTGGCCCGCGAGGCGGGGGGGCTTTCGGGCAGGCCCTTGAAGCGGAGGGCCCTCGAGGTCCTGCGGCACCTGGCCCAGGTGCCGGGCCTCACCCTGGTGAGCGTGGGCGGGGTGGAGACCCCAGAGGACCTCTGGGAGCGGCTCAAGGCGGGGGCGAGCCTGGTCCAGGTCTACACCGGCTTCGTCTACGGGGGTCCCCTTTTCCCGAGGCGTCTTCTGAAGGGCCTCCTCGCCCTCATGGCGGCGGAGGGGGTGGCTCTCTTGCGGGACCTCAGACGGTGAGGCGGCAGCCGCAGCGCAGTTCCAGCTCCACCGGGGAAACGTAGCGGAAGGCCCCGTCTTGGCGCAGGTGGAGCACGAGGAGGGTGGAGGGGTCAAAGACCACCACGTCCTTGACCCCTTGGGAGAGGTAGAAGCGCGGGGCGATCTCCAGGTCCTTGGCCTCGTAGCCCCGGCTCACCACCTCCACCACCGCTTCGGGGAGGAGGGTGATGGCCTCGTCCAGCTCCTCGGGTTCGCGGCAGAAGAGGGCGATGTCTGGCCTTTTGTAGGAGCCATCGGGGAAGCGCACGTACACATCGGCCACGTGGATGCAGGGACAAGAGGAGCCTTCCGTGGGGCGAATGCTTTGGCGGATGCGGTCCACGGCCTTTTGGTGGCGGTAGGTGGGGTGGGCTTCCCAAAGGGGAAGCCCCCCCACCCATTCCAGCCGGAGGCCGATCTCGTCCGCTTCCAGGAGCTTCTTCAGCACACCCCTATTCTAGCGCCTCGTGGACCACCCGGCCTTCCACCAGGGTGAGGACGGGCCACCCCCCGAGGACCCACCCCGCCCAGGGGGAGAAGCGGGCCTTGGAGGCGAAGGCCCTGGGGTCCACGGGCCTTTCCTTGGGGGAAAGGAGGACCAGGCTCGCCTCCGCCCCCACCTCCAGGTGGAGGGGCTTTAGGCCCAGGACCCGTCTCGGGCCATCGGTGAAGAGCGCCACCAGCCGGGGGAGGGGGAAGCCCCGCTTGAGGTGGAGCTCGGTGTAGAGGAGGGGGAAGGCCACCTCGAGGCTGGGGATGCCGAAGGGAGCCCGGAGGAGGTCCATCTCCTTCTCCGCCTGGGTGTGGGGGGCGTGGTCCGTGGCGATGGCGTCCAGGGTGCCGTCCAAAAGCCCTTCCAGGAGGGCCTCCTGGTCCTCTTTTGTCCGGAGGGGCGGGGCCACCTTGAAGAGGGGGTCAAAGTCCCTTAGCGCTTCCTCGGTGAGGGTGAGGTGGTGGGGGGTGGCCTCCGCCGTCACGGGGAGGCCCTGCCGCTTGGCCTCCCGGATGAGCTCCAGCCCCCGCTTGGTGGAAAGGTGTTGCACGTGGAGGTGGGGCTTGGCCTGGCCCCGCCTGAGGGCGTAGCGGAGGACCTCCAGGTCCCGGGCGATCCGGGCCGCCTCCGCCTCGGGGGGGTTTCCGGGAAGGCCCAGGCGGTCGGCCAGCATCCCGTCGTTCATCACCCCGCCCCGGCGCAAGGAGGCGTCCTCCGCGTGCACCGCCACGGGAAGGCCTAGGGGGGCGGCCTGCAGGAGCCCTAGGGCCAGGACGCCGGCGTCCTCGTTGGTGCGGCCGTCGTCCGTGAGGAGGGCAGCCCCCGCCTCCTGAAGAAGCCCCGCCGGGGCCAGGTGCTTCCCCTCTTGCCCCAGGGTTAGGGCGGCGGCGGGGTGGAGCCGGGCGAGGCCCAGGGCTATTGCCTTTTCCCGAAGGGCCCGCACCGCCTCGGGGGTGTCCACGGGGGGCTTGGTGTTGGGCATGCTCACCACGTCGGTGTACCCGCCCCTCACCGCCGCCCAGAGGCCCGAAGCCAGGTCCTCCTTCACCTCCTCCCCGGGCTCCCTCAGGTGGGCGTGGAGGTCCAGGAAGCCGGGGGCGAGGAAGCACCCCGTCCCGTCCACCACCTTGTGGGCATCTCCCCCTTCCAGGGAGAGGATCCGCCCTTCCCCGAGGAGGACGTCCGTGGGGCCCCGCTCTCCGAGGGCGTCCACCAGGCGCACGTTCTTGATGAGGATCACGCTTCCTCCCTTCCCACCAGGAGGTGGTAGAGCACCGCCATGCGCACGGCCACGCCGTTTTGCACCTGCCGGTTCACCAGGCTCCTCTCTGAATCCGCCAAGGTGCCCTCCAGCTCCACGTCCCGGTTCATGGGGCCCGGGTGGAGGAGGGGGGCTTGGGGCTTCGCCAGGCCGAGCCTCCTTTCCGTCACCTGGTAGCGGGCGATGTACTCCTCTAGGTGAACGAGGCCCGTTTCCATGCGCTCTTTCTGTAACCGAAGCACCATCACGGCGTCCGCCTCCCCCAGGGCTTCCTCGAGGCTTGGGGTGAGCCGCGCCCCGGGCAGGGCCTGGGGCAGGAGGCTTGGGGGCCCGGCGCACCACACCTCCGCCCCTAGGAGGGAAAGGAGCTCGGCGTTGGAGCGGGCCACCCGGGAGTGAAGGATGTCCCCCACGATGGCGATCTTCTTCCCCTCCAGGCTCCCCAAGGCCTCCAGGAGGGTGTAGGCGTCCAAAAGGGCCTGGGTGGGGTGGGCCCGGCGCCCGTCCCCGCCGTTGATGATGGCGCCTTTCACCCAACGGGTGGCCTGGTGGGGCACCCCGGCGGCGTCGGCGCGGATCACGTAGGCATCAATGCCCATGGCCTCGAGGGTGAGGAGGGTGTCCTTGTAGCTTTCCCCCTTCTGCAGGCTAGAGGTGGCGGCGGTGAAGGAAACCACATCGGCCGACATCCGCCGGGCCGCAAGCTCAAAGGAGGTGCGGGTGCGGGTGGAGGGCTCAAAGAAGACCGTGGCCACGGTGAAGCCCTGGAGGGCGGGCACCTTCTTCACGGGGCGCTCCAACACCTCCCGCATCACCTTGGCGGTGTCCAGAAGGCTTTCCACCTGGGCCCGGCTCCAGCCTTGGAAGTCCAGGAGGTGCTTCATGCCTCCTCCTTTTCCCATAGCTCCACCCGGTCCTCCCCGTCCACCTCGAGGACCTTCACCTTCACCACCTCGCTTTTGGCGGTGGGGACGTTTTTGCCCACGAAATCCGCCCGGATGGGGAGTTCCCGGTGGCCCCGGTCCACCAGAACGGCCAGGTAGATCCGCTTGGGGCGGCCCAGGTCCATGAGGGCGTCCAGGGCGGCGCGGGCGGTGCGGCCGGTGTAGAGGACGTCGTCCACCAGGACCACCGCCTTGCCCGTGAGGTCAAAGGGAATGCGGGTTTCCCGCACCTTGGGCCGCACCCCGATTTCCGTGAGGTCGTCCCGGTAGAGGGTGATGTCCAGGGTGCCCACGGGCACCTCCTTCCCCTCAAACTCCCTGAGGTACCGGGCGATGCGCTCGGCCAAGGGGATGCCCCGGGTGTGGATGCCGATGAGGGCCAGGCCCTCCACCCCCTTATTGGCCTCCACGATTTCGTGGGCGATGCGGTGGAGGGCCCGGCGCATCTCCTCGGCGTTCATCAGCTCCGCCTTAAAGCGCACGGCCCACCCCCACAAAAAAAGCGGGGGCAAAACCCCCCGCGCTCCCTCCTGTTGGCCGTGTCCTCGTTTGTCCGTTCACATTTTCCCCCTTTCCGGCCTCGCGGGACCGGTTTAAAGGCCACCCCCACCTTACACCTCGGGGCCCTTTGGCGCAAGCGAAACCCGCCCAGGAAGCCCTGGGCGGGGCTTTGGGTGGGCCTTAAGCCGCCTTGGGCTTTTCCCGGGTGACGCTCAGGGCCAAGGCGCCCACCAAAAGGCCCACGATGACGGCGTTCCACAGGGCGTTCGCCACCCCGCTAAACCCCAGGATCCAGGGAGAGAGGATGAGCCAAACGCCCAAAAGGACGTTCAGCCACTCCTCCCACAGGGGGCCACCCCGAAGGTGCAAGAGGGCCATCAGCCCCACCACCACCCCCACGACCAGGGCGTTCCACATGGCCGCGGGGGTGCCGCTAAAGCCGAGTAGCCACGGGGAGAGGATGAGCCATACGCCCAGGACGAGATTGGCCCAGTCCTGCCAGCGCGTCATGGTTGCCCACCTCCTTTCACCCTTTATTGTGAAAGGGTTTGAGCGCGAGGAATAGTGCCAAAAGTCACCTTTTTCCCCCGGAGGGACGGACGTACCGCCACCCCGTCCAGAGGAGGACGGCGGCGAAGACCAGCCGTAAGGCCCCTTCGGGCAGGAAGTGGGCGAGCTCCCCCCCGAAGAAGGTGCCCGCCAGCACCCCGGGCACCAAGCCCAAGGCGAGGGCCCTGTCCACGTTGCCCAGGCGCAGGTGGGTGTAGGCGCCCACCAGGCTCGCGGGCACCATGGCGAGGAGGCTCGTCCCCTGGGCGGTGTGCTGGGGCATGCCCAGGAGGAGGACCATGGCGGGGACCATGATGGTCCCCCCGCCCACCCCCATCATCCCGGAAAGGAAGCCGGTGAAGGCCCCCGCCAGGAGGAGGGTTAGGTCCTCCAAGAGCTCGCCCTGCACCAGGCCCATGGGGGCCAGGTGGGGCCTCAGGAGAAGAAGGAGGCTTACGGCCATGAGGAACCAGCCGAAGGCCCGCTTGAGCTCCCTTTCGGGGAGGCCGTGGGCGTAGCGGGCGCCCAAGCGGGCGGTGAGGATGGCGGTGAGGGCCAGGAAGAAGGCCGCCTTGGGGTCCAAGGAGCCTTGGAGGCCGTAGGTGAGGGCGCCCACCAAGCCGGTGAAGAAGACGGCCACCAGGCTCGTGCCGTGGGCCTTGTGCTGGGAAAGCCCGAGGACGCCCACCATGAGGGGAATCATCACGGTTCCTCCCCCAAGGCCCACCAAGCCCCCAAACGCCCCGCCCAGAAAACCGATGAGGAGGCTCATGGGGCTCATACTACCGGGTTTGGGGGCTCGCGCCCCTCCAGGACGGCGAGCAGGTTTTCCACCGCCACCTCGGCCATGCGTTCCCGGGTGCGCCTGCCCGCCGAGCCGATGTGGGGGGTGATGACGGCGTTGGGCAGGGCGTAGAGGGGGTGGCCCGGAGGCAGGGGCTCGGGGTCGGTGACGTCCAGGCCCGCCCCGAGGAGGTGGCCCTTTAGGGCCTCCACCAGGGCCTCGGTGTCCACCAGGGCGCCCCGGGCGGTGTTGACGAGGATGGCCCCAGGCTTCATGGCGAAAAGCCTCTCCCGGGTCAGGAGGCGGTGGGTCTCCGGGGTGAGGGGGGCGTGGAGGGAGACGATGTCTGCGGTGGCGAGGAGGTCTTCAAGGGGAAGGAAGGGGTAGGGGAGGGGCTTGGGGGTGCGGCTCGTGTAGACCACCCGCATCCCGAAGGCCAAGGCCCTCTTGGCCACCGCCTGGGCGATGCGGCCCATGCCCACGAGGCCCAGGGTGAGGCCCTGGAGGTCCGGGCCCAAGAGGAGCTCGGGGTGCCAGGCCCGCCAGTGCCCGCCTCGGGCGTGGTCCACCCCCTCCACCACCCGCCTCGCCACAGCGAGGAGGAGGGCCAGGGCGAGGTCGGCGGTGGCCTCGGTGAGGACGTCGGGCGTGTGGGTCACCCGGATGCCCCTAAGCTGGGCCGCCTCCAGGTCCACGTGGTCCACCCCCACGCTGTAGCAGGCGATGACCTTGAGGCTTTTCCCCGCCCGGTCCATGACCTCGGCGTCTATGCGGTCCTCCACGATGGGGATGAGGCCGTGGACGCCCTCCACCTTCCTCAAGAGCTCCTCCCGGGGGAGGAAAAGCCCCTCGTGGACCTCCACCTCCAGGCCCTTCGCCTTTAGGCGCTCCAGGGCCTGCCCCGGCAGGGTGCGGGTGACGTAGACCCTCATGCCCCGGCGAAGGAGAGCTCGGCCACCGCCACCAGGGGGCTGCCGAGGGCGCTTGGGCCCATGGGGTGCCACCCCAGCTCCGCCCCCAGGCCCTCCACCCCTTGCAAGAGTTCCAGGAGGTTTCCGCTCACGGCGAAGTTCTCCAGGGGGTACTGGGCCTTGCCCTCCTCCACCCAAAGCCCCAGGGCCTGGAGGGAGAAGTCCAGGGTGATGGGGTTGGCCCCGGCGTGGAGGCCCATGAACTCCGCTATGAGGACGCCCTCCCGAAGGGCGAGGTTCCCCAAGGGCTTCAGGTAGAGGTTGCTCGGGGCCACGTCCAGGGTGGAGCGGTAGCCCCTATGGGCGTGGCCGGTGTTGGCCTGGCCCAGGGCCCTTGCCGTTTCCGTGTTGTGGAGGAAGGTGCGGAAGACCCCCGCCTCAATGAGGGCCACCGGCCTTGCCGGGGTCCCCTCGGCGTCAAAGGGGCGGGAGGCGAGGCCTTGGGGCAGGGTGGGGTCGTCCAGGAGGGTGACGAGGGGGCTTGCGATCCTTTCCCCCAGGCGACCGAGGAGGCGGCTTTTCCCCTCCAGGGCGTTCTTGCCGGAAAGGGCCTCGGCCAAAACGGCGAGGAGGCCTGCCATGGCCCTGGGCTCCAGGTAGGCCCGGTAGCGGCCCGTCCTTAAGGGCCTGGCTTGGAGGAGGCGGGCGGTCTTTTCAAGGAAGTCCAGGGCGGTGCGCCCGGGGTCCAGGGCGTGGAACTCCTTGCTCGGGGCGAGGTCCCACCCCTGTTTGCGGCTATCCCCCTCCGCCAGGACGAAGCTCCCCATGAGGGCGGCGAGGCCCGTGCGGTAGCTTCCCTCCGCCCCCAGGGTGCTGGCGAGGCTCAGGCGGCGCTCCCGCTCGCTGTAGGCGGCGAAGAGGAGGGCCTTGGTGCGGGGGTCTTGGCGGAGGGCGGCGTCCAGGGCCAAGGCGGCCTCCGTTTTGGCCTCCAGGGGGGCGGAAAGCCCTTCGCCCAGAAGGTCTTGGCTCCCCAGGGGCTTCCCAGGGGGGAGGCTTCCTTCCCGCCCTGTGAGGAGGGCGTTTTCCCGGGCCTCCGCCAGGGCCCAGTCCAGGGCCTCGGGCCGCAGGTCCTCCGTGTAGGCGTAGCCCACCTTTCCCCCCAGCGCCACCCGGAGGCCCAAGCCCCCCTGCCTCGCCTCCTTGATCTCCTCCAAGGCGCCTTCCCGGGCCCTTAGGGAAAGCTCCCTGTCCTCCAGGAAGAGGAGTTCCGCCTCGAGGCCCATCTCCTTCGCCCGCAATAGCACGTACCGCTTGGCCTCTTCCAGGGTCATGCCCGGCCTCCCACCACGATCTCGTCCACCAGGACGTGGGGCTGGCCCACCTCCACCGGCACGGAGCCGGAAAGGCTGCCGCACATCCCGGGGGCGTTTTCCAGGTCCTTGGCCACCGCCACCACCCGCTTGAGGGTTTCCGGCCCCTTGCCCACCAGCATTGCCCCCCGCACCGCCTCCTCTATGCGCCCGTGGCGGATGATGTACCCTTCCTGCACGGCGAAGTTGTACTCCCCCGACCCCGGCTTCACCTGCCCGCCCCCCATCTCCTTGGCGTAGAGGCCGAAGGAGATGCCCGCGAAGAGGTCTTCCACCTCCTGCTCCCCAGGGGCGAGGAAGGTGTTGCGCATGCGGGAGGTGGGGGCGAAGGTGTAGTCCTGGCGGCGGCCCGAGCCCGTCATGGGGTAGCCGGTGAGGAGGTGGCCGAGCCGGTCCACCATGTAGGCCTTCAGGACCCCGTTTTCTATGAGCACCGTGCGCTCCGTGGGGCGGCCCTCGTCGTCCACCTCGCTGGAGCCCCAGGCGTGGGGCAGGGTGCCGTCGTCTATGTAGGTGACGGCGGGGCTCGCCACCCTTTCCCCGAGCCTGTGCGCCAGGACACTGGCCCCCTTGGCCACGCTGGTGGTCTCCAGGAGGTGGCCCACCGCCTCGTGGAAGAGGACCCCCCCGAAGCCATTCCCCACCACCACGGGAAAGGTGCCCGCGGGGGCGGGCTTGGCCCGGAGGTTGGTGAGGGCCTGGCGGGCGGCCTTTTCCCCCACCGCCTTGGGGGGGTAGAGGTCAAAGAGCTCTAGGCCCACGCTCTTCCCCGGGGCGCTCACCCCGGTCTGCACCTCGGCCCCCTCCTGGGCCACCGCGAGGACATGGAGCCGGGTGCGGACCCGCTTTTCCTCGGCCCAGGTGCCCTCGCTGTTGGCGATGAGGACCTCCTGCTCCCACTCCAAAAGGCTCGCCTCCACCTCCTTGATCTCTGGGGCGATGCGGGCTCCCGCCTCCGCCTCCAGGAGGCGCTCCAGGCGGTAGCGCTTGTCCTTGGCGGAAAGGGGCACCTTCGGGGCGTGGAGGCCCTGGGGAGCGCGCTTGCGGAAGTCCAGGCCTCCTTGGCCCCGCTCGTCCACCCGTCCCAGGGCGCCCCGGGCCCGGAGGAGGGTTTCCAGGGCCTCCAGGAGGCCTTCCCGGGTGAGTTGGTTGGTGTAGGCGTAGACCACCTGAGGGCCGAAGAAGAGCCGGATGCCCGCCCCGTAGTCCAGGCCGGAGATGGCCTCTTCTAGCCTGCTGGAGCGCGCCCGCATGCGCCGCTTTAAGGAGCGCTCGGCGTAGACCTCGGCGAAGTCCGCCCCGGCCTGAAGGGCCCGCCGGAGCACCGCCTCCACCGCTTCGGTTGGGAGCATGGCAAGACTCTACCGTGTGGCTGACCGGCCGGTCAAGGGGATGTAGTCGGTCAACACATTTGAGACTCTGTGGGGACCGCCTCCCCCCGTATTT